>JAISOY010000178.1 GCA_031275285.1 Bacteroidales bacterium
ACATTGACAATTGGCCAGGGATCTATTGAAGCAGGTATTCCGCAACGGGTACAAACACGTTCCCGTAGTGTTTTCGATGATTTTTTCGGTACGACACAAACGGTTCCGAGAGAATTGAAAAGCCGTCCTGTTGAAATTACCGTAATGCCTCTTCCTGAAGGAAAACCTGCATCTTTTACCGGTGGGGTAGGGCAGATGAAATTGACCGCTACCGTTGATAAAACAGAGGTAAAAGCCAATGATCCTATCACATTAAAGGTAACCATATCCGGCACCGGAAATATGAAATTTACGGATGCTCCCCGGATCAATTTTCCTCCCGATTTTGAAATTTATGATCCAAAAGTCTCGACCAACCTGAATACTACGGCAACATCCGGGAGTAAAACATTCGAATACCTGATCATACCGCGCCATGGAGGAACATATAAGCTGCCCTCCGTTGAATTCAGTTATTTCGATCCTCAGGATAAACAATACAAGACCTTACGATCCGAAGAATATACCCTGACTGTAGAGAAGGGGGATGAACAACCAGGGAGTACTGTTGTGTCGGGAATAACACGTGAAGATGTAAAATTCCTGGGTAAAGATATCCGTTACATCAAATCTGGAAATCTGAAGTTGCGTAAGTCCGGTGATTATTTCTTCGGTACCTGGAAATTCTGGTTGTGGTATCTGGTACCTTTGGTAGCATTTGTGGTAATTGTGTTTTTCCGCCGGAAATACATTCGTAAATATGCCAATGCAGCACTTGTAAAAAACAGAAGGGCCGGAGGATATGCTGCCAAACGCCTGAAACAGGCACGTATATATATGGATAAAGATCAGTCATCCGAAATGTATGAGGAATTGTCGAGGGCGCTCTGGGGATATCTCAGTGATAAGTTAGATATTCCTGTAGCGGAATTATCGAAAGAAAACGGTAAATTAATGATGGAACAACATCAGGTAGATGCTGCTTTGGCAGATGAGTTCATCAGTGTGATCGATGATTGTGAATTTGCCCGTTACGCGCCTTCTTCAGAAGGATTGGATATGAAAACACTTTATGACCGTGCGGTCGAGGTGATTAGTAAAATGCAAAAAGCAATATAAAAAGATTGGAAGTTGGAAAGTTGAAAAGTTTATAAAGTCAAAAAGTTTGTAAAGTCAGAAAGTTTTCATTTGTAGTTTTTGTCGCAGGTAACTTTGAACTTTGAATTTTAAAATCAATTTGTATGAAAAAGATATTCATAATTATATTAACCATTGTATTACCGGTTTTATCCTATGCTTCCGACCGTGATAGCATTTTAAGCCAGGCTGGAAGATGGTATCAGCAAAATGAGTTCACTAAAGCCATAGAACAATATCAACTTTTAGTCAATTCAGGATGGTCATCAGCGGCTTTATATTATAACATGGGAAATGCCTATTTCAAGAACCATGATATCAAATCGGCCATTTTGTATTACGAACGAGCCAAACGCCTGGCTCCGAATGATGAAGATATTGATTTTAACCTGCAATTATCCCGATCTCTTATTTTTGATAAGGTGGAAGCCGTTCCGGAATTATTTCTGATTACTTGGGGGAAGGCCATACGGGATATATTCACAGTTAAAACCTGGTCATGGTTGAGTATTGGGTGTTTCGTCATGACATTGGTATTCGGATTGCTGTTTCTTTTTATAAGGAACTACCGTATACGGCAATTGTCTTTTTCTTTGGGAGTCTTTTGCATTTTATTGTGCGTCGGGTCCTATACTTTTGGGTATCTTCAGAAATCGAATATCAAACGTACTGACGAAGCTATTGTTTTTACTCCTTCCGTTACGATCAAAAGTTCACCCGATGATAGTGGCAATAACCTGTTTATTCTGCATGAGGGTATTAAAGTACGTATTGAAGAACAAGCCGGAGAATGGTGTGAAGTACGTATTGCCGATGGAAATAAGGGGTGGATGCGTGTGAAAGATCTGGAAATAATTTAATGCAAGCATTCATATCCATATAGTAAAAACAAACGGTGGTTGTATCATCACCGTTTGTTTTTTTATATTTGTAGAATATAGGATGCGGTTCGGCAATTTTTCGAAAGCAAGCTTTCTATAATTGCTCTCACCTTTCACTATATTTGTAATCATTTGGAAAAATCAGCTTTTTGATTTTATGGAACATGAAAATACCTGTGGATAAATAAAAAATGGGTATGATTGATGAACCATATGAAACACGATCAGACCTTTATCATAACTTAGTGCAGCGTTCTCATGAGGCCGTTGCCGAATAATTTAATCCCATGAAGAAAAATTCCTTATTGCTGTTTCTTTTATTCTTTTCATGTACATTGTATGCCGAAGTTCCATGGAAAGCTGTATGGATCAGCCATGAAACAAGTCAAAGTGTCCCTAACCAATGGCTTTGTTATCGAAAAGTGGTGAATGTGCCTTCTGTACCGGGTATAGCAGTAGCGAGAATTGCTGCCGATAGCAAATACTGGCTCTGGATCAACGGAAAGATGGTCGTGTTTGAAGGCGGGCTTAAGCGGGGGCCTGCTCCCGGGGAAACTTATTATGATGAAGTGGATGTTGCGCCTTTCCTTCAGGCAGGAGATAATACCATAGCCGCTTTGGTCTGGTATTTCGGAAAGAACGGATTTTCTCACGCCAGCAGTGGGAGAGCAGGGTTTCTGTTTGATTGCCAGGCTTCCGGAGTGGAAATATTGACGGATGCGAGTTGGAATTGCGATACATACAGGGCTTATCAGAATACCGGCGAACCACACCCCAATTACCGTATGCCGGAAAGTAATATCCGGTTCGATGCGCGGTTGGAAATAGGAGATTGGTACCTTCCCGGACAAAATAAAATTCATAATCCGGCTATGAGGGTAGGAGACGCGGATGTTCCTCCGTTTGGGAAGCTGGTCAAAAGGCCAATTCCCCATTGGAAGGATTTCGGACTGAAAGAATATCCGGAGATGAAAAAATCGGGTGACACACTTCTCTGTAGACTGCCATATAATGCACAAGTCACTCCGTGGTTCCGTATCAATGCATCACAGCCCGGATTAACCGTCGGAATGATCACCGATAATTATACTACAGGAAATGGCCGTACATATTCTGTACGTGCTGAATATATTACGCGTGAGGGTGTTCAGGAGTATGAAAATCTGGGTTGGATGAGCGGACATGTTGTTAAATACATCATTCCTTCAGGAGTGGAAGTTTTAGAGGTAAAATACCGTGAAACAGGTTACAATGCTGATTTTACCGGTTCATTCCAATGTAATGATCCCTTCCTGAATGAACTCTGGAAACGTTCGGCCCGGACATTATATGTGAATATGCGGGATACCTATTTTGATTGTCCGGAACGGGAACGTGCCCAATGGTGGGGTGATGTTGTCAATGAGTTGGGGCAGACATTTTATGCCATGGATCCACGGTCGCACCAGCTGACCCGGAAGGCCATCCTCGAACTGATGAACTGGCAACGTGCTGATGGAGTGATTTATTCACCTGTACCTGCAGGGAACTGGACCAAGGAACTTCCTTTGCAAATGCTGGCATCGGTAGGTTGGTACGGATTCTATGCCCATTATTTTTATAGTGGGGACGATAGCTTTATACCGCTTATATATGACCGGCTGCACCGTTATCTTCATGATGTATGGCAAATTGACGGGGATGGGTTGGTGAAATTTCGTCACGGCGATTGGAGCTGGTCCGATTCTTATAGCGGAACAGACGATCTGGTAATGACGAATAGCTGGTATTATATGGCGTTGAAAGCTGAAAGAGAATTTGCCCGGATATTAGGGAAGACGGCTGATGTCAAAGAGATAACATCATTGATGGAAGGTATCGAAAAAAGCTTTGATAAGCGTTTCTGGACAGGAACGGCTTATAGGTCACCTGATTTTAAAGGCGCTGATGATGACCGCGCCCAGGCATTGGCTGTCGTTTCGGGCCTGGCTTCGAAAGATAAATACCCTGCTTTGGTAAAGGTATTGAAAAAAGAATTCCACAGCGCCCCCTATATGGAACGGTTCATCATAGATGCTCTTTTTATGATGGATGAACCGGTATTTGCCCTGGAACGTATGAAGTCGCGTTATGCCAATATGATGAGTTACGATTTCACCACACTTTTTGAGGTATGGAATTTTAAATCGGCCCCGAATGATCAAAATACCAATAACCATGCATGGACCGGCTGGCCCATTATTACATTCGGGCAAAAAGTCTGTGGCGTGGAGCCTGTATCTCCCGGATTCAGGCATTTTCGCATCACTCCCCAAATGGGAAACCTTACGGAAGCCACTACCGTAGTGCCTTCTGTTCTTGGCGATATACATGTGTCGGTAGAGCGCAAAGGTAAAAATCTTAAGGTAACGGCTCTTGTACCGTCGGGAACTACGGCAGAAGTGTGTTTTCCTTCTGGTAAATGTGTTTCCCTTACCCCGGGAACACACACCGTCAAAGGTAAATGATAAATTTATGATCAATATGATATACAGAGGTTTTGCAAGCGATAATAATGCCGGGGTACACCCTCGTATCATGCAGGCTTTAACTAATGCGAATCAGGGACATTGTAAGGCATATGGCGATGATCCCTATACACAACGGGCGGAGCAGTTATTTAAAGAACATTTCGGACAACAAAGTGAGGTATTTTTCATATTCAATGGTACAGCTGCCAATGTACTGTCCCTTCAGGCTTTATCGCATTCCTATCACGCGATTATTTGCGCTGATACCGCTCATATTCATGTCGATGAATGTGGCGCTCCGGAACGTTTTACCGGATGCAAATTATTAGACAATCCGGCTTCCGATGGAAAGCTGACCATAGCCGATATAGAGAAGCACCTGCATCTGACCGGATTTGAACATCATGTCCAGCCTAAGGTGATCTCTATTACCCAATCTACCGAAATGGGAACAGTGTATTCTGTCGATGAGTTGAAAGAAATCGCTGCTTTTGCACACAGGCATCAACTCCTGCTACATGTTGACGGTGCCCGTATAGCTAATGCTGCTGCTTATCTGAATACTTCCTTTAAGGAATTGGTCACAGATACGGGTGTGGATATTTTATCTTTCGGTGGTACCAAAAACGGGTTGATGTATGGAGAAGCCATTGTGGTACTGAATCCTGAATATTCCCTTGATTTCAAATACATCCGCAAACAGGGAATGCAGCTGGCATCCAAAATGCGTTACATTGCAGCACAATTCGAAGCGTACCTTTCCGGTGATTTATATCTGGAAAATGCCCGTAATGCTAATAAAATGGCTCGTCTGCTTCATCAGAAAGCCGGGGAATCAGGTGTCCGCATCACACAAAAGGTCGAAGCAAATGAAGTATTTGCTGTACTTCCGTCTGCCGTGATCAGAGAATTGCAGGAAACATTTTTCTTTTACATGTGGGATGAATCGAAAAATGAAGTTCGTTGGGTTTGTTCCTGGGATACGACAGAAGATGATGTACTACAATTTACCAGTGTCTTGAAAAAGGCATTGAACAAATATACCACTGTATGAGTGCTGTTGCTTTTGTTACCGGGGGAACCGGTTTGGTGGGTACCCATTTGATACTGGCCTTGTTACAGGCTGGCTATCGGGTCAGGGCCTTAAAGCGTCCTTCCAGTGATCTTTCACAGGTTTTACGGACATTTTCCTTTTATGATGCCATTGATGCTGATTCTTTTTTCCGGAGCATTGAATGGGTAGAGGCTGATTTATTCGATGTTGAGGAATTGGCAGAACAACTGGAAGGATGCGATTATGTGTTCCATACTGCTGCAGTGGTGTCTTTTCAGGGTGGTAATAAGCAACAGATGCTTCGTACCAATGTTGAAGGGACGGCTAATATGGTAAATGTCTGTCTGAAAAAAATGCTACCCTTATGTTTTGTCAGTTCTATTGCGGCTTTAGGACGTGCTGAGCCCGGGCATCCGGCTACGGAGGAAGATATATGGCAGACGTCTGATCATCGGTCTCCTTATTCCTGCAGTAAATATCAGTCGGAAATGGAAGTTTGGCGTGGTGTGGCCGAAGGTTTAAATGCCGTGATAGTGAATCCGTCCGTGATTTTAGGACCTGGAAACTGGGAAAAAGGGAGTCTGACTTTTTTCTCCAGGGTATATAAAGGTATGCGCTTTCATACATCAGGAATTACAGGATTTGTGGATGTGCGTGATGTTGCCGGCTGTATGGTCGGATTGATGGAACGGGAATGTTTCGGGGAACGTTTTATCCTTTCATCCGGTGAACTGAGTTATCATCAGTTATTCGACATGATAGCCGAAGGGCTGCATGTAAAGAAACCTATGATGGAAGCCCGCCCCTGGATGTTGAATACCGCTTATCGTTTGTTGAAGCCGGTAAGTAAATTAACCGGTAAGAGTCCTGCATTGACTAAAGAAACCGCTCATTCTGCTTTTCAGCAACTTTTTTATTCCAATGAAAAAATAAGGAAGACGCTTTTTCCATTTGAGTTTATTCCATTACAACAAACCATAGAAGATTGTTGTCGGTATTTTCTCCAACAAAAACAGGAATCTCTTAAATAACAAACTATTTTATTCGTGGTATTGCGAATAAGTATGATGGAAAACCAGAATTGGGCTGAATTCAGCCCAATTCTGGTTTTTAAGGTCTACGCTGGTCAATCTTCAGCGCAGACGGGGTCAGGAAAGCCACACCTCCGATCAGGATCAGTATGGCTCCGCTAATAATGAAAGATGTGGTAATACCGATATTGTCGGCAAAAAAGCCGATTCCGGCTACACCTATCATCGAGGGAATAAGGCTCATGGTGAAAAACAGGGAGAATATCCTTCCCAATACCACCGGATCGACATTGGTCTGTATGATGGCTGTGAATGACGAGTTATAAACTGCTCCGGAAATGCCTCCTATGGCTGTGAACACGGCAAACAGTACAAATCCGTCGGACGAAAGGATCCCTGAGAATAAAAACGTTAATCCCAGTAACAGGTACATAGCATTGACCAATATCACTTTGTTGATCCGGTATACTTTCGCTCCCATGACAGCTCCTCCGGCCAGAGCGCCGATGCTCCAAAGGATTTCGATCAGGCTGACCTGAAAAGCATCGCCGCCGAAATGTTTGATGGTCATCAACGGGAACAATACGCTTACAGGCATGATAAAAAAGGTGGCGAGGATGGAAAACAGGAATATCCAGCTTAGTCCGCGGTTGCTTAATACAGTCATGAAACCTTCTTTCATTTCATGCAGTACATGTTTTTTTTCTTCTTTTCTTTCCGGATCGGGAATATGGACAAAAAGCAAAGAAGTAACCGCACAAAAGGCGCCTATGACATCCAGCATCAGGACGTATTCCATGTCCCATATAACGATAAAAAGGGCACCCAATGCAGGTCCTGCAATATTGGCGATGGAGCTGATTATCTGATTAATACCGGCGATGCGTCCTAGTTGTTCGGAAGGGGCCAGGAGAGGAACTGATGCCTGCATGGCCGGCATATGGAAGGCGGAGCCAATAGACCGTAATCCCAGCAAAATGAAAATATGCCACATTTCTGCGATATCGAACCAAAAGAGTATAGCAAGTATAAAAGTACAGAAAGCGATGAAGCTGTCGGCCAACATCATGACTCTTTTCCGGTTCCAACGGTCGATAAAAACGCCGCTGAAAGGGCCCAGCACGGCCTGTGGTAATAAAGCTGCAATAGTAGCCCATGCCAGCATTCCGGCTGATTCGGTCTCAATGCTGATCCATAAGATGATGGCAAAATTAACGATGGTGCTGCTGAGGATGGAGAGGAACTGTCCTGTCCATATAATGGCAAAAACTTTTTTCCAACTGTTCATGTGATAAAAATATGGACCCGTTTGATGTACGGATCGGAATAAAATAAATATGAAAAATAAGATATTTACTGTACTTGATAGGAGAATGTGTACAGTCTGAAGAATTTCCCTAAAAAGGGTTCACCTACCTCAACCGGTGAAAAATTACCATTTTATAAATGCCACACATAAACGTAAAATTTGGGGAGGCAAATATAGAAAAATATTTTCAGGTATTACAAACAGTATGGATAATTTTTATAAGGATGATAAAAACAGCCAACAAAACTACACATTATCAAAAATGCAGTTAAAAAGACGGATAAACTTTTAAGAAAACTTATTCTCCTACGATCAGGGAAAAATCTTCCTCCAGAGGCTCATTTTTTATAAAATCATATAAGGTTATTCTACGGACAGTGTAAAAATAACTCCAATAAGTTTGTAATGCTCCAATATAAGACTTTGTTGCAGCGTCCTTTTCCGAATCTGCAATATTTAGATCCGTAACACTTACTTTTCCGTTCAGGTATCGTTGACGGGATACCTCATACCCCTTCTGGGCGATCGTATCGGCTTTGGCAGCAATACGGAGTTGATCTTCCTGCATATTGAACTGCATCACCTGTAAATATATCTCCTGCCGAAAATCAGTTTCGGCCTGTTGCATTTGTGTTTCCACCATTTCCATGTTTGATTTAGCGTTGCGGTAGCGGTCTTTTGCCTGATTCCAGTCAAGTATAGGGACAGTGATGCTTAATGCAACACCTTCCTGGTCATCGAACTTAGGCTTATAGGCATCTTTGAATTCATATCCAGTCTTGTTTAAACCAAATGAAGCATTCAGATTCATGGTGATACCTTTATTGGCCTTAGCGCTTGCCATACTTTGTTCTGCTTCAAGTATCCGTCTGTTATAAGAAATGATATCAGGACTTTGATCCAAAGCGTATTCCAGAGCTTTGTTATAAGGTATTTTCATGGATGGGACTTCTGGATTGATTTCCAATTCTATGTCAATATTGTCTTTAAAACCCAAAAAAGAACGCAATCGGCTTTGCCTTACCTCAATATTCATTTTTGCATTATTCAGATTGCTTTCAGCCTGCATATATCTGAGTTCCATCTGCAATAACGCATCTTCGGCAATGGTACCGATCTGATATCTCCCTTTGGCGATTTCATATAGTTCACCTGCATTTTTATAATTGGTTTCGGCCATCCTTAATTCGATCTGAGCCTGAGCTAAGGCAAAGAAATAACTTACAGCGTTGGATGCAACCTGTTCCATCGAAACTATGTAATTTTGTTTGGCTTCCTGAAATTTTAAAGGTTCGATTTTCTTTTGCCATTTTAAAGAATTATATCCATTCAGGGGTTGCCGGAGCTGTAATTTAATAGGGGCGGTAGTATATTGACGGGCCTCATCAGAGTCGTCATTCATGTTATGGAATCGTGAGAAATCTGAGTTTAGGGATATATTTCCTCCAGTCCATCCGATATTTTGCGATAGAGATAATCCGGCTGTGGTGGAAAATGTATTTGTCTCGACCTCACGGGTTTGATATTCTTCATTTACAACGCTTTCTACCTGTCTTATGGAATGATTATAAGTAGTTGGGCTTGTATTTAATGTAAGTTTAGGCAAATAATCGGCTTTATATGCCCGAAAACTATAATAACTGGCCCGGAAACTATGTTTGGCCGCAATTCCATCCAAAGATTGGTCTTTGGCCAACTGGATCACTTCATCCAATGTGAATATGTACTTTGTATTGTTGTTTTGCTGCGCTGTCAAATTCAGGGAAAGAGAGGTCAGGTAGCCCAATAAGATCCAATAAAACCGATTCATTTGTTATATGTTATAAGGTAATATGATAAAATTCCAAATATGCTAATTTTATGCCTAAATTACATTCTACTGAATGCTAATAAAATATATTTTTTTCAAACAATAAGAACTGTTGCAAATCCGAACACCTTGTTGCACTTCCGAACATATCTCTATTCATACCTGAGCGATTCGATAGGATCTCTCTTTGATGCTCTTTTAGCGGGAGAATATCCGAAGATGATCCCGATCGTCGCGGAAAACAGAAATGAAACGAGTATGGATGTAAAAGAAACAATGGTAAGTATCCCGGAAAACTTAGTGATCAGCCATGATGCTACGACTCCGACAATAACACCTATTAATCCACCGATAACACTGATAAGCACCGCTTCAGACAAGAACTGGACAATGATGTCCTTTTTCTTGGCGCCGATCGCCATACGCGTACCTATTTCCTTAATGCGTTCCATGACCGATGCAAACATAATGTTCATGATCCCGATACCTCCAACCAAAAGAGAGATACCGGCGATCGCACCTAAAACGATATTAAAAATTTCATTGGTCCTTCGTTGTTGTTTTAATAATAATTCCGGTACGGTGATCTCAAAATCCTTCACATCCGAGTGGCGACGAAGCAACATCCGGCTCAACACATCTACGGTAGGTGTGATTTGTTCCGTTTCTTGAACCTGTACCACGATCCTGTCCAGCTGATGATAATTTTTCTGGGTCTCGGAAGTGCTAACGGAAGCAACCATACGACCTCTGCGGACAGTTGTACCCGTACTTTTCTGATTGGCCAGCGCCCTGTTCTTGAAACGCATCAACATTGTTTTTGCCGGGATATAAATATTATCGTTGATAACATTCACTCCTGTCTGCTGATGGCCGGTGACAGAAATACTATTCCGTTGTAATACCCCTATGATCTTAAGCCACACATCACCGAATTTTATGTACTGTCCGATAGGTTCGCTCTGGCTGAAAAAACGGCTCCGGATGTTGGCTCCGATCACACATACGGCCAAACCGTTTTCTTCCTGGTGGACATCAAAAATGGTTCCTTTCTCCAGGGGAATATCATATAATTGGAAAAACTCCTTTGAAATACCTACTATTTTTGCCTGTTCCCGGATTCCATGCTGGATCACATATGAGTTAAAAGTGATCTCAGGACTGGTCACTTTCACGGACGGTACAAATTTCTGGATGGCATGTAAATCATCAATCGTCAGACCTCTGGAGAATTTTTTCTTTTGTCCCGCATCTGCAGACGATTCTTCTCCGGAACTTTCTTCTTCTTCCTGGGGTAATAAAGGGCTGATTACGATATTATTTACCCCCACCATTTTAATTTGTTCCAGAATCTCTTGTTGTGCACCATTACCAATGGCCATCATGCTAATCACCGCCGCTACTCCGAAAATGATGCCGAGCGCAGTAAGTATCGAACGTAATTTATTGGATAAAATAGATTCGACGGCTATTAGTATATCATGCAAATATCTTTTGAAAAAAAGCATGTTTCTTATTTTAAATCGTCAAACCATTAATTTAAATTTCCTACTGGTTGAGGCGTTCCCTGTGGCATTGGACCTCCACGGCGACCTCCGTTTTGACGTTTTTTCTGTTCTTCTTCAGCCTTACGCTCCATTTCTTCCTTTTCTTTTTTCTTCAGAAGTGCCCGTTCCTTGATGATCGGGATCAGGTCTTCTCCTGTTAATTTCCAGTTTTCGGAATTTTCAGGGACGGATATATGTACTTTATCTCCTACATTCAATCCTTGTTCGACGACTACCTGGTTTTCGTTCGATTCACCAAGAACTACTACTTGTTTTGTGTTGTTTTTAGTATATACAAAAGGAATACTGTCCTGACTGAAAACAGCGTCAAGCGATACGAATTTTACGTCCTGCAGGGTGTTGATCACTATAGCGTTGCTGGTGGTCATGGAAGGCCTTAGGATCGGGTCGTATTCATTGACCTGGATAGTTACTTCAAAAACCTTTGCATCGGTGTTGGCCAATTGTTCTCCGATATTGGCTACCTGCGTTATTGATCCGGTAAATTTCTTTTCGGGAAAGGCATCTACACCGATCCGTACCTGTTGCCCGGCTTTTACCTTGCTGATGTCGATCTCATTAACGTATGTTTTCGAAATCATTACGGATAAATCAGGCAGGGTGGCTACAATCAGGTCCCACGGACTGATCGTAGATCCCGTTTTACGTTTTTGTCCGCCCCATTCGCGAAAATAAATCACCATCCCTTTTTTGGGTGCACGGATGGTAAACATCTCCAAGACATCCAGCATTTGCTGGCGACGTCTCAGATGCCTGCTCAGGTTGATGTCGGCATCATTCATGTTGGCTTTTGCCTGTTGTACCTTTAGCCTGTAGTTGGCTTCTGACTGAGCCAATGAACGCTGGGCTTTATCTACATCTATCTGTGCCTGGCGTATAGTGGCCGGCGGTTCGAATTTCGACTGTTCAAGTTTGATTTCAGCTTCTTCTACGGCAAATTGCTTGTTGAGCAAATCATCCCGTAAACCTTGTAATGTCATTGTGGTATCCAGGCGGGTAGTAAGACACTTTGACTCTGCCTGTTCTATCGCATCTTTTACATCTTCCAATGAATTGGCGGCAGTAGTCCTGTCCAATGTCGCTACAATTTGTCCGGAATCAACCACAGTCCCTTCTGCTATTAAATCCTGGATTTTGTAATCTCCAAAACGGAAAACACCACTGCGAAGTTCAGCCGGCGCCATTATATTTTCAGAATTCTTGGCTTGCAGCTCGCCGGTAACAGTAACCAGCACTTCAAATTCACCTCCCATTACTTCACTCATCAGTGCGACATCCGCTTTTTTTCTGGAACGGCTGAACCACACTATGGCTATTATGATCAATATTGCAGCAACACCCCACCAGATATACCTTTTCTTCATTCAAAAACTTGTTAAAATTAAGATTACAATTATTTATCTACAAATTAAATGTAAATCAAGAGCCTATATTAGACGCAACAAAAATATCATTTCTGCCATTGCTTTACAACTGGAAAAACAAGACTGTTTATTTTTTTTTCAACAATCAATGTGTAAAAATCGTTTAAGTGTTTGTTATTCAATATGCATAAGACTATTAGGAAATGTCGTTGTTTATCGTTATTTAACGTTATTTAACGGTTTTTATATTGAAAATTTTATTGACAAGTATTAAATCATAATTGGCTGATACTATCCCGGCTTAAGACAATTAAAAAGTTCCGGGATTCAGGGTTCGTCCTGCCCAATTCCGGATAATAGTATCATATGATTTTAACGATTGCTTAACAGTCGAAATAAAAATGGAGTTCTTTCATTTGAATTCGGGACAAGTTATTTTCTTTGATGGGAAATTGTTTTAATGAAAAAGTCCTGTAGTAGACTCTGTAAGGATTAGACTCGTTATCGCATTGTAAAATAATCAGCACTTGTTAAGGTCAGAGCCCGGTATTTGTACTTTTATGAATTGACGTCTGGAAACTGGTCAAGTATTGTTCTTAGCTTAAAAGCAATCATGGAGATCATCGATATTTTTGACAAAGCGGATATGGCCGATTCCGGAATATTCGTCTTCTCCGGATGATCCTTCTTCTCCATAACCGGAAGCTGTGGAAACATACATGGCTAAATGGGTTGGTTGTTTGGGGTAACATAGTGAACCATCCATCCAACGGCAAAAATTATTGTCTTGATATCCGTTTACCTGATTATTGATGATTTCTTCCACAGGAATACGGGCCATATGATAGCCTGAGATATAACCGTTATCAGCGGATGGATAAATTTTCCCCTGATAATTGGTTTTTGATACGTGCTCGTCATGACCAATGAAGAAATATACAAACACATATTTATCATACATGGATAAATCCAGATGATCAAAAATAATATCTAACATGACCTGATGGTCTGATTTGTCACTTTGTCTCCAAGTGATGGATTTGATTCCTGCTGTTGACTTGGGATAGATCTTGTATGTATCTAACTTAATTGCAGATAAATCCCGGCTTGTATTTTCGCTTACAGAGAATTGAAGGATATCTGAACCAGGTTTACTATAATAGCGATCATCGGATATTTTTACATAATAAATACCCGGAGACAGATTATCTACGATATATATTCCATTTTGATCCGTAACGGTTTCTTTGATGATATAATGATCAGTGTTGAATATTTTTACCGAAACGTGATCCGCTGTGCCGATTTTATCCCCGCTTATGTGGTATACCTCTACATTTCCCGTGATCTGGTTTTTTAGCGTGGAGTCGGTTTTTTTGGTACATGTGATCATCCATCCGACCAAAATGGTAACCATAAATATTCTTATAATTTTCATGAGATATATCGTGTGTTTATATTTACGTAAAAAATAGTAATTAGTTACATTATCAGTTAAATATCTGTACGTTGGGACGAAAACTACCCTTACCTGCCGGGGTTTGGCAATCAGGAGTATGCTTTTTGCTTATATTTGCCGCTGGCAATGGAGGAAAATCCTTAAAAGATATCTCATGAAGCCGGTCTTTTTATCTTCATTGGGTCATTGATCTTATGAAAATACCGGTATATTGATAAAATGTAGGAGTTTCCTAAAAGTCTTTATATTGTCTATAATTTGAGTATTGACCTAATTAATCATATGATCGTTCATGTTACGGAATATCTTATTCATTGTTTTTCCTGTTATTTTTTTGATCCATGCATGTGTCAATCCTTCCCGGCAGATCTATGATCTTCGTTGTGAGAATTTGGAAAATCCCTTGAGTATCACTCATACAACCCCACATTTGAGCTGGAAAAATAAATTTGGAGAAAAAGGGAACAAACAAACGGCTTTTCAGATATTGGTTGCAACTGACCCTTCTTTATTAGAAGAAGGAAAGGCTGATTTATGGACTTCCGGAAAAATACCTTCATCAGAATCCGTAATGATCAAATATGGTGGAAAAGATCTGGCCGGACATTCCCTGGTGTATTGGAAGGTCTGCGTTTGGGATGTAAATGATAGGATCATATGGAGTGAGCCGGCTGTTTTTGGAGCAGGCCTGTCGGAAAAAGAAATCCGGACAGCAACATACATAGGCTTTCCGGAAGCATCGGGCAATCCGCAAAGCCCTCTTTTGCGAAAACAGTTCAGTTATGACGGAAAAGTAAAAAACACACTTTTATACATTAACTCCCTGGGTTATCATGAAGTATATATCAATGGGACGAAAGTGGGTGATGACGTGCTTACTCCTGCTGTGTCACAATTAGATAAACGGTCATTATACAACACATATGATATTACTTCTTACGTAAAAAGAGGAGATAATGAAATGGTCATCTGGCTTGGGCAGGGCTGGTATCGTCCGGGATTGTTCGGTGCTCTTAGCACACCCCTTGTTAAGGCCTGGGTAAAGAAACAGGATGAAGGTAAATGGGATACATGGTTTGTTTCCGACCAGTCCTGGCAAGCGGCAGAAAGTGGCTATTCAGGTATCGGGACATGGCGTCCGCATCAATTTGGAGGTGAACGTATAGATGCATCCATGTTTCCGGACAATATGGAATCTTCATCCCTGGATAATCTGCAATGGTATCCTGTTGCCGAAATGAATGTCTCAGAACATGCCGTATCACCACAAATGGTTGAAGGAAACCGTATTACGGAAACCTTTCATGCTGCAAATGTCAAGCAACTTTCTGATGGTGCATGGCTGGCGGACATGGGAAAAGCATTTACCGGCTGTGTGGAAATAAAATTTCCGCCATTGGACAAGGGACAGGAAATAGTATTAACTTATTCAGATCACCTTAATCCGGAGGGAAATCCGGTAAATCAGAACCAGGAAGACCGTTATATTGCATCAGGCAGAAGAAATGAGATCTTCCGGAGTAAATTTAACTATCATGGGTTTCAATATCTGAAGATATCCAACCTGCCGGTTTCTCCAAAAATAGATGATATTACAGCCCGTCTCATCCAGACGGCCTTTAAACAGACATCTTCATTCCAATGTTCTGATGAAGATATGAATGCCATTCACGATATGGTTCAATATACGCTCCGGAATCTGAGCCTTGGCGGTTATCTGGTAGACTGCACTCAATTTGAACGTTTGGGTTATGGAGGAGACGGAAATGCTTCGACGGTAACCGCACAAACCATGTTCGATCTGTCTCCGTTATATGCAAACTGGATGCAGGCCTGGGCGGATTGTATCCGCGGAGACGGGAGTATGCCTCATACCGCTCCGAACCCTTATTCGGCAGGTGGTGGGCCGTATTGGTGTGGCTTTATTATTACAGCTTCATGGAATAGTTATGTAAATTACGCCGATCCCCGGTTCATGGAAGAATATTATCCGGTCATGCAACAGTGGTTGGGTTTTGTCGATCAATATATGGTAAACGGTTTGTTGGAACCATGGCCGTCTACCGAATACAGGAATTGGTATCTTGGAGACTGGGCTGTTCCGGAAAACGTGGATCAAACCAATCCCGCTTCAGTAGGTGTTGTGAACAATTGCTTTATCAGCGTTTGTTATGAGACGATGGAGAAAATTGCGAAATTTTTGGGAAAAGAAAATGATGTTAAAAAATATGCTGAACGGAAAAAACTTCTGCAAAAACGAATTCATGAACATTTTTATTCGGAAGAAAATGGCATTTATGCCACAGGCTCACAGATCGACCTTGCCTATCCTATGCTTTCCGGAGTTACTCCGGATTCATTGTTTGCAAAAGTCAAGCAAAGTTTGTTTGACGAAACGGAGCAAAACCGGCAGGGACATCTCGCCTGTGGATTGGTAGGTATTCCTGTTATTACGGAATGGGCGGTTAAAAACAGGCAACCGGACTTTATTTATACCATGCTGAAAAAGAGGGATTATCCGGGATATCTTTATATGATTGATAATGGAGCAACTGCGACATGGGAACATTGGAACGGAGAAAGGAGCAGGCTTCATAATTGTTACAATAGTATCGGTTCATGGTTCTACCAGGCAGTGGGGGGTATCCGTCCTGATGAAAAAGAGCCCGGTTATCGCAAGATATGGATAGACCCGCAAATCCCGGAAGGAATGACCTGGTGTAAAACAGCAAAAGAGACTCCGTATGGTGTTACCTCTGTTGAATGGACACTTACAGGTAACGTTTTGAATATGGAAATAGCCATACCGCCGGGAAGCAATGGGTGTGTCGTATTGGCGGATAAGGCAGATGAATACATCTTAAATGGGAATAAATTAAAAAATAAGGATAACATGGTTGTATTGGAAAATGGAAAACACCAGATTTCCTATGCATGGATAAAGGAGTAATCAATAATTATGTATAAGCGTATTACACTAAAAATAGGTTCCAATGTTTTGACATTGCCCGATGGCAATCCTAATGAGGCGCTCATTGCCAAACTGGTGGAACAAATGGTATATTTGAGGAAAGAGGGGATTGAAATTCTGTTAATATCTTCAGGAGCCGTAGCTTCAGGACGTAAGGTAATAAAGACGCCCAGGCATTGTGATGCTGTTTCATGCCGACAGTTATGGGCAGCAGTGGGGCAGGTGCGTTTGATTCAACTCTATGGTGAATTATTTGCACGTCACGATATGGTTTGTTCACAGGTGTTGGCGACCAAAGAGGATTTCCGGGACCGGCGGCATTTCCTGAACATGCGTAATTGCCTCGATGCCTTATTACATAATCATGTAATTCCGATCATTAATGAAAATGATGTCGTGTCGGTAACGGAACTGATGTTTACCGATAATGATGAATTATCCGGATTGATTACTGATATGATGGGTAGTGATGCCCTGATCATTTTGAGCAATATTGACGGGATTTATGACGGACTGCCTTCTGATCCGGCTTCAAAAGTGATTCCGGTGATTGAGCCGGATAACGCGACTGCTTCTAAATTTATAGCTCCCACCCAGTCGAATTTTGGCAGGGGTGGAATGCTGACTAAATTTGCCATAGCGAAGAAAGTAGCCTCGTCGGGAACTCCGGTACATATTGCTAATGGCTTTACAGAAGATATCCTTAAAAAAATAGTTTCCCGGGAAAAGGACATTGTACAGACACTCTTTACACCGGGACATAAGACCAGTACCATTAAAAAGTGGTTGTCCCATTCCGGTACTGATGTAAAAGGGTCGGTATATGTGAACCAGGGAGCAGCTTCTCGGTTGTCTGATCAACAGGCTGTCAGCTTATTGTTGGTTGGTGTTACCCGTATTGAAGGTGATTTTTTGAAAGGGGATGTGATTCAGATTGTTGATGAACAAAATTGTGTCATTGGATTGGGTCGTTCCGAATATAACGCTGAAACAGCGAAGAAAAAGATCGGGGAGCGTAATGCGAGGCCTATGATTCATTATGATTATTTGTACTTGAAATAATTGGAATGATGAAAGAGGAATTAGCCATTCACCATGATTTATCTAAAGAAGAGAAGTATAAAGAATTAATACCTCAACTAAAATCCTTGCTATCTTCCGAAACAGATTCAGTTGCTAATTATGCGAATGTTTCAGCCGCTTTAAAAGAGGCATTCGGCTTCTTCTGGGTCGGATTTTACAGGGTGGAAAATGATGAACTTTTATTAGGCCCTTTTCAGGGAAAGATCGCCTGTACACGTATCCAATACGGAAAAGGTGTGTGTGGGACCGCATGGAAAGAAAAGCGTACGATCATTGTTCCTGATGTTGAAAAGTTTGAAGGACATATTGCCTGTAATTCAGCATCCAGATCCGAGATCGTTGTTCCTGTGATCCGGAATGACCGGGTGTTAGCCGTACTTGATATTGATAGTGATGTTCCGGATGATTTTGATCCGGTCGATGCTGCTTACCTTGAGGAGATCATCAATTTACTTCCGTAAGAGATGATCTGATTTTATCTGTTTGTAACACTCCCAGAGTACAATTCCTGCACTCACAGACACATTGAAAGAGTGTTTTGTTCCGAACTGGGGAATTTCAATACAACCGTCACACAAGTTGATTATTTCCTGGTCTACACCACGTACTTCATTACCAAAAATAAATGCATAACGGGTATCCCTGTTGACCGTAAAGACATCCAACGATGTGCTGTTTTGGGTTTGTTCTATCCCCCAAACTGCATAACCATTGTTTTTTAAGCTTTCTATAGCCTGTATGGTTTGGTTGAAATATTGCCAGTCAACGGTATTTTCTGCACCTAAAGCTGTCTTATGGATTTCTTTATGTGGTGGAGTAGAGGAAATACCACATAAGTAAATTGATTCGATCAGGAAAGCATCGCTTGTCCGGAATACAGAACCTATATTGTGAAGACTACGCACATTATCCAGTACTACAATGACGGGTATTTTATCAGATTGCTTGAACTCATCGATTCCTTTCCGGTTCAATTCATCCATGCGCAATTTTTTCATTTTCTCCATAGGAACGACTTTAAAAATATATTGGCTGCAAAAATAATGATAACCAAAATACCACGTTATCTTCTGTAAAGAAAATGAAATGGAAAAGATAAACCTGAATATAATTTGTATTTTTGTGTGCAGAAAATCGTAACTATCAATATGTCGAAACGGATATTATTTCTTTTTTTTATATTCATTCTTGTTATATATCAGGGGTATGGTCAAATATCCGATTTGAATAAAAAACTATCACAGGCGCCTGATTCACTAAAAGCACTCATATTTCTTGATATTGCCCATCAATATGAATCCAATCATCAGGATAGTTGTGTTAAATATGCCCGTAAATCCACTTTATGGGCACAAAAAAATAATCAGGATACAGTTCTGATCAATGCAGAAAAGATACTTTACCGGATAGCCATAAAAAATAATGAATTGCAATCTGCTACTTCACACCAACAGAAGATACTCGATGCAGCATTACGTACAGGTAAATGGGATGTTGCGGCTCAAAGCTATTACCATCTTGGTGAAATATGGCAGTTCAGGAATAATTATGCAGAATCCATAGAAAATCTGAAAAAAGGATTGAAAATTGCAAAGCAGCAACCCCAAAAGGTTCTTTTGCGGGATTATTATATATTACTGATACAGGCATATACGAAACTGAATAATGCACAGGCTTTAAGTGAATATTATCCACTACTGATGGATGTGAGCAAAGAGATAGATATTTCCGGACTCAATGGTCAAATGGCTGAATTACAAAAAAAATATGAAGCCCTGTCCGTCATGCCGGAGATGATAAAATCTGATGAGAAACCCTCACGGAAAAATATGGATCCGATCTTCTTATGGGCTATATTGGTAACAATCCTGTTTATTTGTTTTCTTGCTTATTATCTGATGTATGTATTTGTGGAAAAATCAAAAGACAGGAAAAAACATGATGAAGCTATTCAAAAGCTTAATATTCTAAAAAAAGATCAGGAAACATTGTTTCATTTTCTGACAGCGTATACGCATCCTAAAATGATCCGGCTACGTGAAAATCTTGATAAAGACAGGATATCTTCTGTTAATGATGAGATAGAGGCTTTGTATTATTTTTTCCAGAATTTTTTACTATTATTACAATCCCGTTCAAAGCAATTGGTAATGACGCCGGGTACGGTGAATATACCACAAATGGCTAATAACCTGATGGAAAATTATAAACCGTTAGCAGATAAACAGGAAATACAATTGATCAATGATGTCCAGAATAATGTTTTTGCCAGGACCGATGAAAGGCTGATAGGTATTGTATTAAACAACTTATTCCGGAATGCATTTACATTTGTCCCTCAGAAAGGTTTAATCACGCTCGGGGCAAAGGAAAATCATGTAAATGTTAGCATCTGGGTGGCAAACGAGGGAATAGGAATGGAGCCGGGAAAAATAAACCAATTGTTCGATTTTGATAAAAATATTTCTGTAGCCAACAGTTTGGAAGATAAAAAATTATCCATCAACTTGATGGTTTGTAAAGAACTTGTAGAAGTTTGTAATGGTCGCATATGGGTTGAGACAAAGCTGGATAAAGAATTTTGTATCGGTTTTGATTTACCTAAATCCGACACAAAATGAATCATCACTGATCGTTTATTCCATATGAACCAATCATAATTATAATTATAATGGAAAAGTATATTGTATTGATAGTCTGCTTGTTTTTTTATTCATGTAATCAGGATAGAATAAAGATGAAACCATACCCTAAAACTGTAAAAGAAAATGTTGTTGATGATTATTTCGGAACAGAGGTAGCCGATCCTTATCGCTGGCTGGAAGATGACAATTCTCCGGAAACGGAAGCATGGGTAAAAGCCGAGAATGAAGTTACGGAAGATTATCTGTCTCAAATTCCATGTAGGAACAAGATCAGGGAACGATTAACCGAGATATGGAATTATCCGAGATACTCTACGCCAACAAAAAAAGGAGATTATTACTATTATTTCAAAAATGACGGATTACAGAATCAGTCGATTTTGTATCGTTTGAAAAACCTGAAAGATGATCCGGAAGTATTTCTTGATCCGAATAAATTATCCTCAGATGGAACTGTCGCGTTGTCATCCATTCACTTTTCGAATGATCATAAATATATGGTATACAGTATCGCAAGATCCGGATCCGACTGGAATGAGTTTTTTGTGATGGATACCGGGACCGGTGAGCAGAAAGAAGATCATCTGAAATGGATTAAGTTTTCAGGTGCTGCATGGAAAGGCAATGGGTTTTATTATAGCCGTTATGATGAACCTGGAGAGACCGGGCAATTTTCCAATCAGAATCAGTTCCAGAAGATATATTTTCACGCTCTTGGTACTCCGCAAAGTTCGGATGTACTGGTATTCGAAGACAAAGAACATCCCTTGCGCTATTTTAATGCGCAGGTCACAAAGGATGAAAAATACCTGATTATTAATGCTTCGGAAGGAACATCAGGAGATGAGTTATATTATCAGTCATTGGTCGGACCATATAATCGGATCACCTTACTAGCGAAAGGATTTAAGAACAATTACCAGGTAATCGATCATTATAATGACCGTCTGTTGGTTCTCACCGATCATGGCGCATCTAATTACAGGTTGATAGCTATTGATCCGTCTGATCCGGACAGCACTAAATGGGTGGACGTGATTCCGGAAACCATGGATCTTCTGGAAGGTGTATCTACCGGCGGTGGTAAATTATTTGCTTTCTACCTGAAAGATGCCAGTACCAAAATACTGCAAATGAGCTATAATGGAAAAATAGAGAAAGAAATAGCTCTGCCTTCCATCGGTTCGGCGTATGGACTTTCAGGTGAACGGGAAGATAAAGAGCTGTTCTATTCTTTCTCCAGCTTTACGACTCCATCTACCATTTTTCAATATCATGTAGAAACAGGAACATCCACTTTATTTCGCCAGCCTGAATTAAAGTTTAATCCGGATGATTACCTGATAGAACAGATTTTTTATGTCAGTAAAGATAAGACGAGGGTTCCGATGTTCATCATACGGAAAAAAGATGTGGAATTAAATGGTAACAATCCGGCGCTCCTGTACGGATATGGCGGTTTTAACATTAGTCTGACCCCTTCCTTCAGTATATCCAGAATGATATTTCTGGAAAACGGAGGGATTTATGCCATCCCTAATCTGCGTGGTGGTGGTGAATATGGGGAAGAATGGCATAAAGCAGGTATGCTGGATAAAAAGCAAAATGTATTTGATGATTTTATTGCTGCTGCAGAATACCTGATCCGGGAGAAATATACATCATCTGAGAAACTGGCAATTAGCGGAGGTTCTAACGGAGGATTGTTAGTTGGTGCAGCAATGACGCAACGTCCTGATCTGTTTCGTGTGGCTTTACCCGCTGTGGGTGTGATGGATATGCTTCGTTATCAGAAATTTACTATTGGATGGGGATGGGTGGTAGAATATGGTTCAAGCGATAATGAAAAAGATTTTGAGTACCTTTATAAGTATTCTCCTTTGCATAATATTAAAGGAGGGGTGGCTTATCCTTCTACATTAGTGACAACTGCTGATCATGATGACCGTGTTGTTCCGGCGCATTCATTTAAATTTGCAGCTACTCTACAGGAAAAGAATAAAGGGAATAATCCGATGTTGATCCGGATTGAGACCAATGCAGGGCATGGTGCCGGAAAACCGGTATCAAAAGCCATAGATGAAGCGACTGATGTATGGAGTTTTGTTTTTCATGAATTGGACTTGAAAATGAAAAATCACCAGTGATATACTTTGTTTTGACCTACTAAGTAAAATCAAACAATTAATGTCATATTTAATAAGAATAATTAGCTTGATCAATGCGACTTAAGAAAATAATAAATAGCACTGAGTGCTAAAAAAGTAAAATATGAAAATAAATATTGACATAAATTCAAATACTATTTTAAGGATACTGTTGAGGATTGCTATTATATTATTGGCTATTCTTCTCGGATATTATTTTTCTAGTCTATTGCTGTATATTTTTCTTGCATTTATTTTCTCTTTGATAGGAAAACCTGTCGCGAAAAAATTAAGTTCCATCAAAATATATAAATTTAAAATCCCACATGGAATAAGCAGTTTATTAACGTTAATTCTGTTTGTTCTATGCTTCATGCTGATCCTGCTCTTTTTTATTCCGATGCTGGCGCGTGAAGCACAGGTGATCGCTAATATCAATTATGATGATCTTTCGGTAAACTTAGGTCACTTGTTGAACAATGTTCAGAATTTTCTTTATTCCAATGGGTTAATAGGGGAACACGAGACGTTGGTCGGTATTATTACTACCGAATTGAAGGAGTTTGCCAATTTAGCCACCTTCTCAAATATGCTGGGCGGTTTTTTAAGTGCTACCGGTTCTTTCTTTTTTGGTTTATTTGCAGTTTTATTCCTTACTTTCTTTTTTATTAAGGATGATTTCCGTCTTGAAGGGGTAGCGATACTGCTGTTTGGAAAACGACATGCAATAAGGTTGACCATTGTTTCCAACAAAATCAATAATCTGCTTTCCCGTTATTTTATCGGATTACTGACGGAAATAGCCGCCATGATCGTTCTTTTGTATATAGGCCTGGCTCTTTTTGGCATCAAAGGAGCCTTATTGTTCGCTGTTTTTGGTGGAATGCTTAATGCGATACCCTATCTGGGGCCGATTATCGGTGCTGTTACCTGTTGTGTCTTTGGCATAGTTAATTGTATCAGTATCAATGAATATTTTGACATTCTACCAACCATTCTTAAAATTGCCGGTACTTTTATCGGAGCCAACCTGATCGATAATGCTATTTTACAACCATACATATATTCACATAGTGTTAAGGCCCATCCTGCCGAAATTTTCCTGGTGATCATTATGGGAGGCTCATTGGCCGGTATACTTGGAATGTTGTTTGCCATACCTGTTTATACGATTATCAGAACTATTGTTGTCGAGCTATTCAATTATATGAACGGGAAATAGGATGTAAGGATAATATTTTGCATCTTTGTAGAGTCGTACGAAACATGCTACCACTTGCATCTTTCTTCAAAGAGGTGATGGGTGTAGGTTTAAGTTTTTGTGTCTTTAATATCAAAAATCAATTCTCGTGAAAAAAACATTTATTATTTACTTGTTATTTCTGTTGACTTTTTACCCTGTTCGTGCTGATGAGGGAATGTGGTTATTACCATTACTTGAAAAATTGAATATCAGTACCATGCAAAAAATGGGATGTGAATTGACTGCAGAACAGATTTATAGTATTAATCATTCCAGCTTAAAAGATGCCATTGTTATTTTCGGAGGGGGATGTACCGGAGAAATGGTATCAAAAGAAGGTTTGTTGTTGACCAATCACCATTGTGGTTATGGTGCGATACAGCAGCATAGCTCTGTTGAACATGATTACTTATCGGATGGGTTTTGGGCCGGAAAAAGGAGTGAAGAATTATATACACCCAATCTCACGGTAACATTTCTGGTGCGGGTTGAAGACGTTACCGAACAGATCAATGCCCTTATAAATGATACGATGACCGAAGTTCAACGTGCGGATATCATTGATAAAACTGGTGCTGCTATTGTTGATCGTGCAATCAAAGATACGCATTATAAAGCTTCTGTAAGAAGTTATTTTGGTGGTAACCAGTTCTATTTATTGGTTTATGAAGAGTTTATTGATGTGCGTATGGTAGGTGCTCCTCCTTCTTCCATAGGAAAATTCGGCGCTGATACTGATAACTGGATGTGGCCGCGCCATACCGGCGACTTTAGTCTTTTCCGCGTATATGCCGACGCAGAGGGCAAACCGGCTAAATATTCACCGGATAATGTCCCGCTAAAACCCAGGCATTTTTTACCTGTTTCTTTGAAGGGGATCGAAAAGGATGATTTTACCATGGTAATGGGTTATCCGGGAGGAACAGATCGTTATATGACATCATACGATGTAAAGGAATTGATAGAGGATAGGTTGCCTGCAAGGATAAAAATAAGGGGCGAAAAGCAGGAGATCATGATGCGCCATATGCAGGCAGATCCTGCTGTCCGGATCAAATATGCATCGAAATACTCCAGATCGAGTAATTACTGGAAACATGCCATCGGGCAGATAAAAGGAATAGGACGTCTGGATGTTTATGGCCGTAAACAGGAACAGGAACAGCGTTTTATGAAGTGGACAGATGCAGATTCACAGAGAAAAGAAAAATACGGCGATGCTTTATCACTGATAAAGTCCGGAATGGAACGTAATCAGGAAATCAACATGGTACGCCAGTATGTCAGTGAATGTTTCTTCCAGGGAGTTGAATTATTCGGTTTTTCATTACAGTTCCAGATGCTGGCGCGTGAGTTGGAGAAAGAAAAACCTGAACAGGAAAAACTGAAATTTGTAACAGAAACTTTGCAAAAAAGTGCAGGGGATTTCTATAAAGATTATGACCTTTCACTGGATAAGGAAGTTACTGAAGCTATGTTTAAACGTTATTTCAGTGATGTTTCTCCGGATTATTATCCTGATTTTTATCAGACCATTGATAAAAAATACAAGGGTGATATTCAAAAGTATACTCAGGATTGGTTCAAAAAATCTATTTTCTCCGATTCCCTTCGTTTGGAAGCTTTCCTTAAAAAACCTTCACTTAAAGTCTTGCTGAATGACCCGGTGTATCAGGCAAGTGCTGCGACCAGAAAGTTGCTGAATCAATGGAACAATG
>JAISOY010000179.1 GCA_031275285.1 Bacteroidales bacterium
ACGGATAATGCTTTTATTTTTTTAGTGAGCCACTTCCAATCATGATACAAAGAGTTCGTATTTTTTGTAAAAATACGAGCAGCCAGAAGTTCTGAAAATACTAATCTTTTATCAGATTATAAAACATTTCATTTTTATCAATACACCCTACTGCCTGAACTTTTGCGTTTGGGTTTTGTATAGAAAAAGGGGTATCGGAAATGTAATTTCTCATCCTGCAGCCAAATAATGATATGGTCAATAACTTATCTCCCTTTATCAACATATAATCATAGGATTCTTCTACTGTGGTAAGAGCTGCGTTGTGTCCGGAAAAAGCTTCGACATTTGAGATTGCGGTATGCCCCTCCCCTTCAATGATCAGCGGATGAATATCTTTTATGTCTTTCCCGGTATTGGCAATAATCGAACCCTGGGCAATCTGCCAGTTCCGGTTTTTCTTCCCACCGCCTATTTTATGAATACCCACAGTTACACAGTCTAAATTGAAATTAGTTAATTGTCCGTATGTTTCTGCTCCCAGATATACCCCTCCATATACTCCGAATGTGAATATATCGATCATCTGGGCATTATCAGTATGATTGATCGAATATGAAAAAGTACCGTTTGCAATAACCGCGTCCACAATCCTTTTATGAAATGTCCGGCCAAATTCACGCATATTGGCAGGATTGATATGGCAATGAAGGATTCTTGGAATATCATAACAATAATCAATCCTGATAAATTCGCCGCTCAACGGATATCCGTAACAATGTTCAAACAATATCTGTTCATTAATATTTCTTCCTGTTGAATTAAAATCCATAGCGATATATTCACCGTAAAAAGTAAGGTTAGACAACGTAACTCCTTGTACATTTTGCTCTTTGGCTACTTGTATCGTGGGTTTATACTTGATTATCTTATCCGGGTCCATATATGTCTGTTCGGGATACCAGAACTGGATTCCTCTTATTTGAGTTGCCGACTCTACTGTAATGAACGCGTTATCTTCATCTGTAATCTTAAAAAGTGAGCCTACCGGTTCGTTGCTCTGTGGATTTTTCGTACCTCTTCCTGTTGGACCATGTACTCCAACTAAAGAAACATTCTTCTTTAAACGAATTCCTGAAGATACGGGATAACCTCCCTCGACAGGTTCTATCCATAAAGCGCTCCCTGATGTTGTAGCCCAGTCTATAGCTTTTTGCAGGTTTGTTTTATTGACCTCAGGCTGGTTTGTCGGTAATACACCAAAATCTTTTATACTTTTATATTGAGCAAAAGAGAATACCGGAAAAAATAATAATAACAAAGTATACTTTTTCATCTGTATAAAATTATTTTTAATGGTTAGATGAACCCCAAAGGGCTCAGTGAAACTAAATGTCCAATTTTGTTCATGACGGTGGGTATACCGATATGTTTATATGGACATTTCATATGAATGATTTTTTGTTTAGATTCAGGTAAAAAGTCGATATAATTTCATTATTATATATGATAAAAACCCTACAAATATATTTATTTCAAACATAATAATGTATCATGAGGAACAGGAAAAATCATTATTTTCATAAAACAGGAAGTGAATCTTTTTTATGAAAATAATATAATATTTAGCATAGATATTAAAAGTTTGAATTATAAACAATATTTTTGTCGTAAAGTTTCCTACCTTTACTAAATGGACATCATTAAGTATGAAAAACATGGAATATACAGTCAATCATTATCCTGAAATTGGTCGTTTTGAAATTACCCAAGATGGTTATACAGCCTATGTGGAATATACATTAAGAAATGAAACTATGGATATTACACACACTTATGTCCCCCCACCTATTGAGGGACGTGGAATAGCATCATTGTTAGTAGAACATGCTTGTGATTATGCCAAAGGAAAAGGATTAAGAATTATCCCGACTTGTTCTTATGTAAAGGTTTGGCTAAACAGGCATCCCGGATACCAGGATTAAAAATGAACTATATATTTTTACATTATTAACTTACCTGATATATGTCTTTATGTAACATTTAATGAGAAAAATACGTACATCTAATTTTAGATTCCATGATAGGATATCATAAATTGATCATAGGGGTTGTATTTTGTAGTTTATCTTTTGCAACAATATTTGGTGCAGAAGACGAATTATCTTTTGGAGAAACTCAAGCCAGGCAGAAAGCAGATTCGGCAAGGCTATTCTTCAGGAAATCAGATTATAAAAATGCCGAACGTTCGGTAAAAGAAAGTAACTTATTGTGTGATACTACGGATATTGAATTATTGATCGGTAATTATTCACTATTAATTACTATTGATTCAATTAATAAAGATTTCCGTTCAGCTCTTTCACATCTAAGCCAAAAAGAAGAATTAACCAATAAGGTGCTTACTGCAAAACGAGACCAGGCACGTAATGAAATTGCTCATAACCATCATATACAACAAAAAGAGGAAGAGATTGCATCTATAAGAAAGAAGGTTGCTGAAAATGATATAAAATATGAACGTAATAAAAAGATAGTTGTATTTCTTTCTATTTTAACATTAATTCTATTTATTTTCACATTGTTACGAACTTATCAAAGTCGTAAGAGAGTTAAATCCAATAGAAAACTTTTAGATGAAATCAATGCAAATAAGCATCACTTGGAATTGCTGACAAAACAATTCAATGAGCAAAGTTCTTATATTCAAAAAATAGCCCAGGAAAATACAGGACTTGAAAATGCAAATGCAGTTAAAAACAGACTATTATCGATCATTTCGCATGATTTAAGGAGTCCTATGTCGTCCCTTCAGGCATTGTTGAACCTTTTCAATACTAATGGTATAGCGCGTAAAGATCTGATTGATTTTTTCGGTAAACTGTTGTCCCGGGTTGAAAACACTTCTACTATGCTTGAAAATCTACTACATTGGTCCCATTACCAGCTAAATGGAATAGAGCCTATCTTTGAAAAAGTTGATATACAAAAAATTATAGATGACAGTATTAACTTCTATCATATGCAAGCCGAACAAAAGCGGATTGTGATAGATAATTCTTTAAGGACTTCTGTATTGGTGTATGCAGATATAGAAATGTTAAAGATAATACTTCGTAATTTGATTTCCAATGCCTTGAAATTTACATACAATGGTGGGATAATTACGATAAAGGCATTTAAAAAAGAAGGATATGTGATTGTTTCGGTAAAAGATACAGGTATTGGCATTACATCGGAAGACCAGTCGAAAATATTTTCCATGTCGAATTTTACGACCCTTGGCACGGATAAAGAAAAAGGGACAGGACTGGGTTTAATGCTTTGTAAAGATTTTGTAGAACACAATCGTGGCAAGATATGGCTGGATAGTAAAATTGGCGTCGGTACGACTTTTTATTTCAGTATTCCTCTTGCTGAGGAAGATTAAAATTTTAATCGGTAACAACCAATCTGATTCCTGCATTTTCAATAAACCCGGCCATAGAATCGGTAATTCCTGAGTCTGTAACAATGACATCTACTCTGTCTAAGCTGCATATCCTGCCGAAACCCCTCTTTCCGAACTTTGACGAATCAGCCAGAATAATACTTTTTAAAGAAGCATCTATCATTCTTTTATTCAGTTGGGCTTCTTCAATATTTGAATTGGTGATACCAAATTCAGAATCGATACCATCTACACCTAGAAAAACTTTCGAACAGGTTACATCATCAAAAAACCTGGATGTATAATCACCGATAACTGAGACAGAATTTTTCCGGAGGCTCCCACCCAACTGGATAATCTGGGTATTGACAAATTCATTCAGTAAGATAGATACCTTTAAAGATGCCGTTACAACAGTTAATTGGTCCATAGGTCTGATTTGTTCTGCTAAAGCAAAAACTGTAGATCCTGCACCTACAATGATTGAATCATTTTTTTCAATCAGGTTGTATGCTGCCCGTGCTATCTTCCTTTTTTCATTTATTTTTATCTTTTCTTTTTCAGTCAGTTTCAAATCAATGGTGTGGGGATTGATGACACTTGCACTCCCGTGTGTTCTGAATAGAAGTTTCTTTTCTTCCAGAAACTTCAGGTCATTACGAATAGTTGCAGTAGTAACATTCAGATAATTAGCAGCATCCGTTACCTTCACAAAGCCTTCTTTTTGTAAAGTATCAAGAATATATTTGTGTCTTTCAGCAATACTGGACATAGATATATTTATATATTATTAATTATAGTTTTTAATGGGTTAATTTATCGAACCAAATATAAATTCTTTTTTTCGAAATAAAAAAGAATTTATATTTTTGATTTTTTTGCTTTTAATTTGTTTATTTGCATAAAATAAAAATAAAAGAAAAAATGAAAAATATATTTATTTACTTCTGGCTTATTTTTGCTTTTTTTCATGCCAGCCAAACCTTATCAGCTCAAAATCCGGAGGATAACTACATCTCATTCAAAAAACTAAAGGATGCTCATCATTATTTTGCTTATCAGGCAGATGGTACAATCCTGGTCAGTGGACACAGGGGTGGATTGGAACCCGGATATCCCGAAAATAGCATTGAAGGTTTTCAGCAAGCGCTAAACCAAATGCCTGCTTTTTTTGAAATTGACCCCCGTTTGACAAAAGATAGTGTGATTGTCCTGATGCATGATGAAACATTAAACAGGACTACCAACAAAACAGGTAAATTATCCGATTACACCTGGGCAGAATTGCAATCGGTACGGTTAAAAGATCATACCGGTAATGTGACTTCAGTTAAAATCCCAACTCTTGAAGACGTAATTATATGGAGTAAGGGAAAAACTGTGATCAACCTGGACAAAAAGGATGTACCTTTTCACATGGTCGTAGCACTGATCAAAAAGCACAAAGCGGAAAAACATGTGATGTTGACCGTTCATACCGGCGCACAAGCCAGGTATTATTCCGACCGCCTGCCTGGGATCATGTTATCTGTTTTTGCAAGGAATAACAAAGAATACGAAGATATAGCCATTAGTGGTGTCCCATGGGAAACTATGATTGCCTATGTCGGACCGACCATCAATGAATCAAATAAGCACATTGTTGAAAAATTACATGCCAGAGGGGTGAGATGTATGATTTCAGTCGCTCCAACACATGATAAACTAAAAACTGCAGAAGAACGACAAAATGCTTATCAAAAAGAAATAGAGAAGCATCCTGATATCATTGAGTCGGATCTTCCCACGGAAGTATGGAAAGCATTACAAAAAAATAAATAAATATTATATGTCCCAGGTAGAAGAAGCATTAAAAGCGGCAAAGGAAACAAAAGCATTATGGATCGGTTCAGGTTTTCTTTCACGGGTTTCAGAATTATTCAAGGAACAATTTCCAGAAAAGAAAGCAGTGATTATAGCCGATAATAACACCTATAAAGTAGCCGGAAAATATGTAGAACAATTTATCAACTCGGCAAACATTGCACAGGAGGCTCCATTCATTTTTACAGATCCTGAATTATACGCTGAGTATACATACGTGGATATACTGACTGATTTCCTGAAAGATAAAGATGTAATACCGGTTGCAGTGGGTTCAGGTACCATCAATGACCTGACCAAACTTTCCTCCCACCTGACGGGAAGGCAATACCTATGTGTCGCAACGGCGGCATCCATGGATGGGTATACTGCTTTTGGTGCATCCATCACTGCGAATGGGGCCAAACAGACATTTAATTGCCCCGCTCCGCAGGCTTGTTTGGCGGATCTTGACATTATCAGCAAAGCGCCTTCTGAAATGACTGCTTCAGGGTATGCAGATCTTTTTGCGAAGATTCCGGCCGGTGCAGATTGGATACTGGCTGATATGCTGAACGTTGAACCTATTGACGGTCAAGCCTGGAACATTGTTCAGGGCGGACTACATAACGCCCTGTCTGATCCGGAAGGTGTCCGGAAAGGACAAACCGGTTCGATTTCAAAACTGATAGAGGGCTTAATGTTAGGTGGTTTTGCCATGCAATGGTCGCAAACAAGTCGTCCTGCTTCAGGAGCTGAACACCAATTCAGTCATTTATGGAATATGGAACATCACCTGAATAACGGTGAACATATTTCTCACGGTTTCCAGGTAAGTATAGGAAGTATTGCCATCACTGCTTTTTATGAACAGTTACTGAAAACACCTATTGAAAAGCTGGATATTGAAGCAGCCTGTAATGCCTGGCCAACCCCAGAGGAATCGGATCATAAAGCGCTGGATATATACAAAGGAACCGATTTTCCTGATATAGGTCTGAAGGAAACCAGGGCTAAGTATATCGACAAGAATCAATTGGCTGATCAATTAAAACTACTGGTTGAGAAATGGCCTGAAATGAAATCGAGACTGGAACAACAGCTGGTTCCATACAAGGAAGCAAAAATGAGGTTAAAAACGGTCGGTGCACCTGTAGAACCTGAAGAAATCGGACTCTCCCGGGAAAGGCTCCGGGAAACGTTTATCAGGGCGCAATTCATCAGGCGGAGATTTACCGTACTCGATCTTGCTGTCCGTACCAATTATATGGACCGGTGGCTGGATGGCCTGTTTGGTAAAGGCGGAATATGGGAAATAAATCAATAATAAAATCAATATGAGCACAAAATCGTTCAAATATTGGCAAATACGCACTCTCATAGGAACTATGGCAGGTTATGCCATATTCTATTTTGTACGTAAGAATTTTTCATTTGCCATTCCGGGATTAAGCGCTGAGTATGGGATCACAAAAACGAGCTTTGGTATCATTATGACTTTGGTCACCATTGTTTACGGTGTTTCCCGTTTCCTTAACGGATTTATTGCAGACCGTATAAATGCCCGTTACCACATGGCTATCGGTTTGTTATTGTGTGCTATAGCCAATTTTGCCTTTGGTTTTGGCGCAGATCTCAGTTCCCTGATCACCGGGGAAACAGGTGGACCAATGTTCACCAATACCATGGTTCTGAGTTTCGGGATCATCCTTGTGCTCAATAACTTTTTCCAGGGAAGCGGATTCCCGCCATGTGCACGTTTGCTGACTCACTGGATACCGCAACAGGAACTGGCCACTAAAATGTCTATTTGGAATACTTCCCATTCCATAGGCGCAAGCCTGGTGGCTATTTTATGCGGATATATCATGGGGACGCTTGGTACCAATATGAGTAATAATCCGGAAGTAATCGCAATGATCGCTTCAAATCTGAACGTTGATATGACAGATACGGAAAGGATGAAAAGTGTTATCGAATCGGCATCCCATATCGGTGCATGGAAATGGTGCTTCTGGATACCTGCATCCATTGCACTGGTCGGATCTGCAGGTCTGTTCCTTACATTACGGGATACCCCTTCATCAGTCGGATTGCCGGAATTACATGTTACCAATAAAAAAGGAAAAGATTCATCTGCCGAATATAAAGCATTTATACGCAAACATGTATTTCAGAATAAATGGATCTGGATACTGGGATTAGCCAATTTCTTTGTATACATTGTCCGGTTTGCCGTTTTGGATTGGGGACCGACATTCCTTAAAGAAGCTCATGGAATGTCATTGTCCCATGCAGGATGGACTGTCGCCGTATTTGAAATATTCGGTATCGTAGGGATGCTTGCCGCAGGTTGGATCACCGATAAATACTTAAAAGGGAAAGCGCATCGTACATGTGTCTTTTGCATGATAGGTGTTGCCATTTTTATGACCATATTTTTATTCCTACCCTCATCTATTCCGCCATGGATAATGATATTTGTATTGGCAATGGCCGGTTTTTTCATTTACGGTCCCCAGGCGCTTATAGGTATAGCTGCAGCCAACCAGGCTACTAACCGTGCAGCAGCAACAGCGAACGGCTTAACCGGTTTATTTGGTTATGCAAGCGGTATTGTTTCAGGTATCGGCGTTGGATTTTTTGTGGATATGATCAATA
>JAISOY010000180.1 GCA_031275285.1 Bacteroidales bacterium
CATACATTAAAATACTTCTCTATTTATTCATACACATCTATTTCACAGATTCCGATAAAAGGATCCCTGTATGACTGCTGCATCAAAAGTTTCAGATACCGTCCGCTCTTTGGTTCCACAACGTCAAGTGTTATTGTATGTGGTGCGCTTTGGGATGGGAAAGCACCTTCCGTGATTTTTGTCCAGGTAGTAGCATCCGGATCCGGATCATCACCTATAAAATATTGAAGGTCTTTTGTATCTCCGTTGCTGCGCCGTTGGGTAAATACCCGCCTTACGGTTTTACTCTCCGTCATATCGATAACGGCCCAGTGAGGTAATGGGACATTGGGACTCCAGGATGAATGCCAGTATTGACTATCCGAATAACTTCCATCAATGATCCGGTCTTTTCCTCCTCCGTCACTGGCTCTTTCGTCTGAAACCTCAACAGACCATCCGTATTTATCACATAACCCGAAATTATTCACAATAATCTCCTTTGTGATATTTCCGCCTTTGACGGTAACAGTAGTAAGTCCGCCGTATTGACCGGTGATGACCCCTCCCTGAGTGACCAGGGCGACACTTGGATCATCAGAGGCCCATACGACATTTTCGGTGGTATTTTCCGGAATCAGTTGAATAGACATCTGATAGGTACCGTCCGTATTAGTAACGATGGAATCGGCTGAAAGAATAAAATTTTCCAAAGCTACAAATTCCCTGACAGTCACCTCCATAGTAGCCATATTTTTACCTGAAGTTACGGATATGATGGAAAAACCCTCTTTACGGGCCGTTACCAATCCGGTCTGGCTTACTGTGGCAACACTGTCATTATCGCTCGACCAGTGATAATCATCACCAACCGGACTTACAGTCAATTGTATCTGATCGTCAATATATAACGTTGCAGAACTATGATCGATAAACGGAGGATTCTCTATATCATATTCAGGATATTCCTTACATCCCCACGTAGCAGCGATCAACAAAAGAATACAACATTGAAAAATAATTTTTGTTTTCATATGTATATAATTTATTTTTTAATGGTCATATGGGACCCTCATTTTAATATTCATTCTTTGGCGAGCTTTTGCTCATGAGGGTTCCATATCTATTCCTGTTATTCTTGATTTTCTTTAAATTCTAATCTCAATTCTTCCTGCATGACATACTTTTGCCCGCGATATACATAATCATAACGGAGAAGGAATGTCTTATACGTTTTATAGCCATCATTCTCAATCATGAAAATATTCGGAAAATCAGGATCGTCATCGATCTGGGTTACCCTGATGTCTTTCCAGGGAGTAATGGTTACATTATTGTCTTCATCCACTTCCAGCACAATGCATGCGTCCCTGATCAGGGCTAACTTCGATTCATAAGTTACCCCGCCGGCTACAACCCTCACTTTATTTCCGGATACGGGAAATACCTGCTTGGTACCCATTGCATTCACCCCATCACGCTTACCCCTGAAACTATAATAAGTCGCCGTCTTTTGGGTGGCATAGTAATTTTTCAGGAATACGCGGTACATCACTGTATTTTTCTCAGGATTCAATTCATAGGCATCGAATGAATTCACCCTAAGCGGGATAAAATAAGCCGAATCGGGAGAGAGCCCGTTCGCCCGGATACGGATCTTCATCCGCCCTGTTCTTTCCCCTGACGGAATGGTGATTCCGTAACTATCAATATCATACATATGTTCAGGAAGAAGATGGGCATATTTTTCATAATCCACGGCATAATTACTGTTGTTGTAAGCTGCCAGCAGGCTTTCATCCTTGATCATGGTGATGTTGATATCCTTGTCGGTCAGTAGGGAGCCACCGCAGGCAGCAGCTACATATCCTGCTGTCTCGGCCTCATTCAGGTCATGTTCTTCCGCAAAAACATTATAACCGTCATCACTCAGGAGGGCAAACTGTTTTTTATACTGTTCCCTCTCGAATAGTTCATCTCTGTCGCAGGAGTATATCCCGGCAACAAGTATGGAAATAATCAAAATATTCAGGTATCTCATATTCATTCTTTTAATTGTTAAATATTCTACCACCCCGGATTCTGGTCAAGTGACGGAAGGCGCCTCAATTCGGTCTTCGGAATGGGGACAAAGAGAAATTTCCGGTGAATTATTCTGTTACCCACACGGTTACTGTTCGGGATCACCCGCTGGTAATAAGTATCCCTTGTAGCACTGGTATTCATCCCCCTGATGGGTTCGCTCTCCGATTCTTCATAATCTCCCCATCGCCGGACATCAAAATAACGATGGTTTTCAAACATAAATTCTATCATCCGTTCTTTCTTTATTTTGGACATTACGAGATTGGCATCGGCAGCATCGGCATCGGTCAGACCAGGCAAACCGGCACGGTAACGTATCTGGTTGAATGCTTTTTTGATTTCTGCCGCATCCCGGGAAAAAGTTTGCGGATTCCCGTCATCCAGATCGACCGTATAACTTTCGCTACCCAGGTTGTTCAATGCCTCGGCATAGCCCATCAGTATTTCCGCATAGCGTATAATAGGAAACGCTTTGCTGACCCGCCGGGCATTTTCGCCGGCCCACGCATCCGATGGATGAACATATTTTTTCAGCACATAACCGGTAATGGGATGGTCATTGGGGTTCGGCGCTCCCGATCGTCCATTCGGGGAGTCATAATAATAGGTAATGGTCAGGTTCTTCTGGGAGTTGTCCGTAGTGGAAAGATTAGGCCAGACACACTCGCTGAATCCGACAGAAGCATAAAAACGCTTCTCACGGTTCACATACATATTGAATACGCCCGCATTCAACGAGTACCCTGAAAAGGAAGTTGGAGAGGTGGTATAACCCTGTTCGTCATAAGGATAGTCGGTACTGGAATCGGAAATAGTACGGCCATCCACCATTTCATAGGCATCTACAATTTTCTGTGTCACACACATACCATTCCATCCGCCGTTGGCTACCGGAAAAGAATGCCTGGTATAAGAGGTCAGCGAACTTGAAGTCCGTGCCCAGATGAACTCAGGATTCACATTCATTACGGTTTCCCCATCGAACATATCCGCATAGGATTTATAGTGATCTATACCGTCAGCTCCATCGGGAAAAGTATTGGTATAATCAGGATCCGGAATATTTACCGGAAGCGGCGGAGTACTCGCGTCTGCCGTCACAGTATGCAAGCTGTACATAGGCAATCCTTCGTGTTTCATGTCCATTACACGTTTTGCAGCTGCCGCAGCCACCGCCCACCTTCTCGGATCAGGAGTCTGTGAAATATAATGTTTCCCGTCGGTTTTCCGGGTCCAGTTACCGAAATACATTTTCGCAGGCGCTCCGCCGTTGAACAATGGACTGGCATGTAGCAGCCGCAACCTTGCGACCAATGCATAGGCAGCTCCTTTGGTCGGACGGCCGTATTCCAGCACCGAACCGACTTTATCCGGTAAAAAGGGCGCCGCTGCTTCAAGTTCCGTACAGACATATTCCATGGCCTCGTCATAGAGATCACGGGGCCTGTCGTAATAAGTGATCTCCTCATTGTTTTCAAGCATTTCATCACCCAGTAAGATCGGAGGCCCGAAATTCAACAGAAGGTTATAATAAGCATAAGCCCTGATAAAACGGGTATATCCCAATATGCGCAAACGTTCTGTTGCCGTCCAGTCCTTTGCTTCATCAATTCTTGCAAAGATGGTGTTACACTGACGGATGATCTTGTACCAGCTCCCCCATCTACTGATGATATTGCCAGGATTATCCGGAGTATATTGCCCTAATACATAGCCCATTCCCTGGAACTCAGAAGCTCCAAAAAGACAGAAAGCCTCGTCGGTAGCCATCGGTCCGGGAGTATACAAACCACTCCCAAAAATAGCGCCTTCATCCTGAAAACGACCGGCAGCATCCCACATGTATGCTTCGATGTATCTTTTCCTGGCGAATACAGTGTCCATGTTCATTTCTTCATCCAGATACTGGTCGATGTTCAGGTAATCGCAGGATGAAAAGGTTACCGAACAAAGCATCATTCCCGCCAATACCTGCATGAAATATTTCTTAAATTGCAATATATGATTCATAATAATGATTTTATCTGTTAAAACTGTACTTTTTACAGGTTAATATACAACTGCAGGGTATACACTGCAGGAATAGGGTAAACACGACCATTGAAATGGGCCTGTTCCGGATCAAAATCCTTCACTTTACTCCAGACATATAAGTTATTTCCAACCAACTGTATATCAACGGAAGTAATGCCGATTTTCCTGAGAAAATCATTTCTCAAGTTGTAATTAATGGTCACTTCCTGTAGCCGCAGATAACGGGCATCTTTCTTCCAGAAATCCGAAACCTGGGAATTGTTCTCGTTATATCCGTAGGTCAACCGGGGCAATGCAGCATTGGGATTTTCCGCCAATGCAGGATCTATACCGTTGGCCAATGCATATTCCCTGGTGAACCACCTGTTTTTAGGGTCGTTGAATCTTTTCAAAACATTGCCTGTTTCTCCGCCATGGAAAGGAACATAGCCGAGGCCGTTGGTATACCAGTAACCCTGGTACACCTGTTGACCGACACTGAAGTAATCCGTTTTTCCGGTACCTTTAAGCAAAAATCCGACCGTTATGTTTTTATAACGGAATTCTCCCCCGGCCCCGTACATCATCAACGGGTAATTCGGTTTGTAGGACAACGGCACCATATCGTCATTGTCTACCTTTCCGTCTCCGTTGATATCCTTATATTTTATATCGCCGGGCATCACTTCTCCAAAATTCTGTTTGGGACTGTAAGCGATATCGTCATCATCTTTAAAAAAGCCCATATTTTGTAATCCGCGAACCCCGTCGAGAGGTTGTCCGGTCCATTCCTGATAAGGATACTCCTGATACAGTCGTTCCCAGTTCTGCACTTCATTCTGGGAAAAAGTATAATTGGCACGTACGGTAAAACTCATGTCCTTGTTGATTTCCTGGGTATAGGCAATGTTACCGTCCGTCCCCCAGCTTTTCATTTTTCCGACATTCCCCCACGGCATATTGGTCAATCCTACATAGTCCGGCACCTGTACACGTTCCTTAAAGATCCCGTCGCGCTGGTCTTCAAAATAATCTACCGTAAAAGACAGTCGTTCCTTGAACATCCGTACATCTATACCCACATCATATTTTTCTGCTTTTTCCCAGATCAGGTTATCGGCGCCTTCCCGGTTCAAAGAAACCGATTCAATGTCTGATGATCCCCAGGGGGATACAGTTCCTGTCGATACCCTGGTCAGGTATGGAAAGCGGCTACCACCGATCCGGTCATTACCCACCGTTCCGTATGATCCCCTGATCTTGAAAAAATCAAGCCAGGGTAGCTGGTCTTTTATCCATTGATAAGCTGAGGGCACCCATCCCACGGCAATGGAAGGGAAAAAACCGTATTGTTTTCCCGGGGTAAAATTCTCACTTCCGGTAAACCCGAAATTGAAATCCACCATATAGGTATCCCGGAAACCATAGGTCAACCGGCTGGATATACCCTGATACCTGACAGGAATGGCGCTCAAACTACCGCTCGCATCATACGTATCCTTCTGGTCGCTGATGTAGTAATAGACCAGTCCTCCGACACGATGGTCCGTCCCAAAGACACGGTCATAGTGCAGGGTTGATTCAAAATGGTATTTGCGGAAGGATGTTTCACCTCTGGAATAATATATTTTTTCTTCAGGAACCTGCAGCTGAGTGATCAGGTCGCCTTTGCTGTTTCTCCCCAAAGCTCTGTATAATGGAGGTGTTGTGGCACGGCGCTCATTAAATTTTCCATTGCGGTTATAGGCGCCCTGTACCCTGAGTCTTAATCCTTCTGTCAGGAAAGAAAAATCCTGATTGATGGCAAGGGTAAACATCGCTTTATTTTCCTGAACGGTCCTTTTCCCGGTATGATTGATCAATACATAGGGAGAGATGCTTTCACTCGGACCGGCACCCGGTAGCTGGCCATTGGAGTATACGGTCGGATACAATAAAGGAGTAACCAGGGATTGGGCCTGCCAGATATAATCGGTATCGAACTGTCCCGGAAGATTATTGATGGACATGAACGCATCCGTACCAAAATACATGACGGTAGTTGGTGATAAATTGATATCCAGATTGGTACGGAAAGAATAAGTATTGTATCCGGCATTGGATGCATAGGGATTGTTTTTTTCCGCCTTATAAGCTGCTGTCTCATTGCTAAAACCAAGGCTGACAAAATAACGGGCAATCTCCCCTCCGCCCCTTGCACTTGCATAATAAGTCTGCTTGAAGGAAGCCTTATTGAGTATTTCCTTCTGCCAGTCTACATCCGGATAAAGGTCATTATCCAGGTTATCCCTGATCACAGCCAATTGTACATCACTATACCGGGCTTCTTCCCCACGCATGGCATAAGCTTCGTTGGCCAGCATGGCGTAATCATAAGCTCCCAGATAGTCCGGAAGCTTCCTCATCTGGGAAAGCGACCAGTTGGTCCGGAAATTGATCTGCAGCCTTCCGGCCTGTCCGCGTTTGGTAGTGACCAATATTACTCCGTTCGCCCCACGGACACCGTACACCGCTGTCGCTGAAGCATCTTTCAGTACGGAAAAACTCTCGATATCGGCAGGGTCGATGTCATTGATATTGCCTTCCAGACCGTCAATGAGCACCAAAGCGCCGGAATTAGCCCCGAAAGTACCGATACCGCGCACCCAAAGTTCGGCCAGGTTTTTACCCGGCTCTCCACTGGTCTGCATGGTAATGATCCCGGCTACTTTCCCCCCCAACATATTGGTCAGGGAGGGAGCAGGTACCTGCAGTTCCTTGGCATCAACGGAAGTAACGGCAGCCAGCGAAGATATCCTCCGTTGCGTCCCATGGGCCACAACAACTACTTCATCCATTTCAATAGCTTCGTCCGAAAACCGGATATCCAGATTCTTTTCTTCCTGGGTAACCAGGTATTCTACATTCTGGTATCCCACAAAGGTAAACACCAGCATATCGCCCCGGGAAGCCCTGATTGAAAATCTTCCGTCCGTATTGGTACTGGTTCCCAGATTCACCTTATCCTTGACGTATACCGTTACACCCGGCATCACCTGTCCTGTCTCATCATATACCGTCCCTTCTATGACGTAGTTTTGCTGTTGTTGCCCCGATAATGTAAAGCAGGCCATCAGCAAAGCAATGAATATACCGTATATTTTTTTGTTCATAAGTATATAATTATTTGTTGATTGTTATTCGATAGCTATCCTCCGGATACGACGATTCCCATAGTCGGAAACATAAATGATCCCTTCGGCGTCCACCACCAGTCCGTGAGGCTGGTTGAACAGGGCGTCGTCTTTCGACCCATCCTGAAATCCACGGTTTTCGGGAATACCAATGATGGTTTCTACCATCATAGTATTGGTGTTGATCATCCGTATACATTCATTTCCGTTATCCCCCACATAAAGATTTCCGTCCGAATCGAAATTGATCTGGCGCGGCTGCTTGAATTGGGCTATATCTAAAGGTCCGTCCCTAAATGCCCCGTTAGTTGCACCCGACAGTTTTTCAAATGTATTTTGAGGATCCCTGATATCGACACGGCAAAGACTGTGATTCACATTTCCGGCATCGGTACTGTAGGCGATCCACAGCTCATATTTATTGATCGGATGAAATGCGGCTCCATAGGCTATCCCACTGGGTATCTCGGCAACAATTTCAGCTACCCATGAAGTGGGATCGATCTTTACCAGTTGACCGCTGTTATAGCGGGTGTAATAATTCCCGTCTTCTTCACAATACAAACA
>JAISOY010000181.1 GCA_031275285.1 Bacteroidales bacterium
AAAGGTTGAACAACAAACCCATTACGGCACCTCCGGCAAATACGGAGATCATAATGCGAAAACTGGCTATACCCGCTAATAAGAGGATCGCAGCTCCAATCAAAATGGCTAAAGTAGATGTTTCACCCACAGAACCGGGAATATAACCGATAAACATGTCAGAGATCGAAGGCATTTTATCTACCAAGGAACCGACAGTCATATTTTTTGCTTCCTCGCCGGTAGCCAGTGCTGCTTCAGCCAAAGGAGTCGCTCCACTGAAAGAGTCCGCCAGTTTTGCCCCCGCATCCTTGATTCCTGACACCCAGACCTTATCGCCCGACATTTCGGAAGGATAGGCGAAAAATAGGAAAGCACGCGCTACTAACGCAGGATTCCAGATATTCATCCCTGTTCCTCCGAATATTTCTTTGGCAAAAATTACGGAAAATGCTGTGGCTAATGCTACCATCCATAATGGGATACCTACCGGCATTACCAAAGGTATCAGGATACCTGATACCAGAAACCCTTCATTTACTTCATGCCCGCGGGCCTGGGCAACCCCAAATTCAATTCCCAAACCAACAACATAAGAAACGACAATAATGGGGAACACTTTAAGAAACCCAAACCAGAAGTTTTGCATCAATGTCCTGGAAATACCGAATGCTTCCGAGTTCTGGTATCCGACATTCCACATTCCAAACAATATAACCGGAACCAATGCAATAATCACCATTGACATGGTACGTTTTAGATCCACGGCGTCACGGATATGGGTCCCCTTTTTAGTGGTAGTATTGGGTACAAACAAAAATGTTTCGAATGCGTCAAAAGTAGAATGAAGTTTCTCAAACTTTCCACCCTTTTCGAAATTCGGTTTTATTTTGTCTAAAAATTTCCTTAACGGATTCATATTGGTTTATTATATATATAACTATGTATTGTTTCCTTATCAAAAAAATATCGTCCGTCAAGATGATCAGCTCATCTCCTGAATCATCAGTTCTATTCCGTTGCGAATGATCGATTGAACATCTGTTTTGGAAGTACACACGAATTCGCACAAGGCAAAATCCTCTTCTGCCACTTCATATATCCCCAACTGTTCCATTTTTTCGACATCTTCTGCAAGGATCGCCTTCACCAGATGCTCCGGATAGATATCCATAGGAAATACTTTTTCATATTGTCCGGTTACTACCAATGAACGATGACCGCCATTAAGGTTCGTATCCAAATCATATTCTTTATTGGGGGTCAACCATGAGAAATAAGTGCGTCCGGCACTATATTTTTTAAATCCGGGCATGGCCCACCCGAGCAGTTCATAATGGTCACCTTCAGGAATCACGGTCACCTGGCTATCATAAAACCCGAGATATCCTTCGGATGTCACTTTGGTTCCTGTCAACACATTTCCACTGATATAACGGACATTTCCATCTTTAATATTGTCGGCAAAAGTGGTCATGCTGCATCCGCCGATCACCTTGTAGTAACGTGGTGTCTTTACTTCCGATCCGCTCAACACAATGGTTTTGGATATATCATATACTGCTTTGTTCATCAACCTGCCAATGACTAATACATCCTGCGGATTCACGTACCAAACCGCTTCGCCTTTATTGACAGGATCTATATGATGTATCTGGACCCCTACATTACTTGATGGATGCGGCCCTGAAAATTCATGTAGTTCCACATTTTTAGCCTTGGTAAATGTAGCTGCCGGAGGGAAGTCCGAGTGAACGCTGAGATGTACCTTTCCGGAAGTCAACCTGGCTAATGCATCTATCCCGGCCTGGAAGTCGGGTTCCATATTCTGAAAAATGTAGTCATAATCAGGACCAAGCGGGGCTGTATCAAAGCAAGAAATAAATATCGCTTTAGGGGTATCCTGTGGATTGGCGACAATAGCATAAGGACGCTGCCTGATGAAAGGCCAGACACCACTCTGTAGCAAATACTCCGTAATGGACTCCTTTTTCAGCTCTGAAGGCTTGGTTTTTGAAAAATCTTCGGACTCTCCTTTTCCATCACTTTTTACGATTACCTCAAGAATACGCCTCTTCTCACCACGTACCACCGCTTCAACCGTTCCACTGACAGGAGAAACAAATAAAACCTCAGGGCAATTTTTATCCATAAATAAAGGCGTCCCTGCTTTTACTGTTTCGCCTTCTTTAACGATCATTTTGGGGATCAATCCCGGAAAGTCAACGGGTTTTACTGCATATTTTTCGGAAGCGTCAGCCTTTACGAGTATCTTTTCTGCTTTTCCTTTTAGTCTAATATTCAGACCTTTCCGGATTTTAATGACTTTTGACATAAACCACAGAATTGTTGTTTTTTTAAGAAAGCACAAAAGTAGTATTGTAATTCTCAAAAATCAAATAAATACCCAAAAACATTCCTGTTTTTTTTCAGCCCAGTAAAACCTAAATATTTATTTAATCGTTTACCCCTGTTTGCTTTGATTATTTACAAAAAAACAAGGCGCGAAATAATTTTTTTTCAATGTATATTTTTTCTCATACAAGAATAATCGAGGATTTTAAAAATTGTACTCAAAAAAAAATTACTGAGGTACCTGTGGTTCAAAAAAAATAATTAACTTTAGTATTGAAATTAAACGTTTGTTCACACACGAAACAATGATTTATGCTTGTAATAAATAAACATTAACAATTATGGACTATAGTCGAATAAAAACCGAATTAGAACGGAAAAAAATGTCTATCAGGGATTTGTGTTATAAAATTGATATTACGGAACAGGGATTACATCAAATGATCCGGAATAAATCCATGAAAGTAGAAATATTGGAGCGAATATCCGCTGTACTGGGAAAACCTGTTTCATATTGGTTCAGCGATGAGCCCAGTAATGAATTCACAAGTACAAATAATGTAGTAAATAAGGTCGCTGAAATAGGAAGGAATGTGACTCCAAAAATCACTTACCAGAAAATCGATTCATTGACTAAGGATTTAAATGAGATGCTTAAAGAAATAATCTCAAAATAATCTGAGATTGATAAATATAATGTGAAAAGAATCCGGATTAAACATTCCATGTTATCTTTGCACATTATATATATTGTATGCATCCTTTTATTCTCCACATTGAAACATCAACAGAACTATGTTCTGTAGCATTGTCACGTGGGAAGCAATGTGTTGCTGTAAAGGAAAATTCCGAGGGTCGCAACCATGCTACTGTATTGACATCTTTTATTGAAGAGTTACTAGCACAGCAAGCAATGCATGCGCATCAGCTTGCTGCTGTTTCTTTTAGTTCAGGACCGGGATCTTATACGGGACTACGGATAGGTTTATCTGTTGCCAAAGGATTATGTTATGGTGGTGACATTCCGCTTATAGCTGTTTCTACCTTACATGCTATGTGTCATGGATTATTACACCAATGTCCCGAAATTGAAGAAAATGCTTTGCTCTGTCCCATGATCGATGCTCGCCGGATGGAAGTTTATACGGCATTATTTGATATAAAAGGAAACATGGTGAAAGAAATCTCAGCTGAAATAATTACCGGTCAATCATTTGAAAATTGGCTCAATGGACAAAAGATTTATTTTTTCGGGAATGGTGCTGCCAAATGTTCCGATATCATAGAACACCATCATGCACAATTTGTTGATAACTTCCATCATTCTTCCGAATATTTAATCCCTGACGCATTAAATGCATATCTGACAAAGGATTTTGAGGATGTTGCCTACTTCGAACCATTTTACCTGAAGGATTTTATTGCCGGAAAACCAAAACAAATGTTGTGAAACAATGTCCGGCAAAACAGTATATTTAGGATTACCCATCTGCATTAAGGAATAAACAGATAGTTTTTGTACTTTTGTAGCATGTATAGCAAGAACTGGATTATAAAGACAATACCTGATGAATCTGTTGTACAACATCTTGTAGATGTTTTGGGCATTGATCACACATTGGCGATTCTTTTGGCACAAAGAGGCATTACAGATTATGAAAATGCCAAAGCTTTTTTCAGGCCATCCTATGATCAGTTGCATTCGCCTTTCCTGATGAAGGATATGCAACGTGCAGTGGACCGGATCAATCATGCTATACGCAATAGGGAACGAATCATGGTATACGGGGATTATGATGTGGATGGAACCACTTCGGTAGCCATGGTATACTCATTCCTCAAAAAACAATATCCCTATGTTGACTATTACATCCCAGATCGTTATAACGAAGGGTATGGAATATCTTATCAGGGTATCGACACTGCAGATACTAACAGGTGTAAATTAATCATTAGCCTGGATTGTGGGATTAAAGCTGTAGATAAAATTAACTATGCCAGCAATAAGGGGATTGATTTTATCATATGCGACCACCACTATCCTGATTCGGTCTTACCATCAGCTTTTGCTATTCTCAATCCTAAACGTGCCGGATGTGAATATCCATACAAAGAATTGTCCGGATGTGGAGTCGGATTTAAAATGTTGCAGGCTTACGCCCAGGTAAATAAAATACCTGTAGAGGAAGTTTACGAATACATTGACCTGGTGGCTGTCAGCATTGCATCCGATATTGTTCCTATGGACGGGGAGAATCGTGTTTTAGCTGCCTTAGGTATCCAGAAACTGAATGAAAATCCGACATTGGGGCTGAAATCAATCGTTAAAATCTCCGGATTGGACGGTTCTCCAAGACAGGTGGACGATATTGTTTTCAAAATCGGACCGCGGATCAATGCTGCCGGAAGAATGGAATCGGGAAATAGTGCGGTACAGTTGCTGATATCGGATGATGAGAAAGCAGCGCGGGAATTCGGAAATGAAATAGACAAATTCAACGATGACAGAAGAAATGTCGATTCAGATATTACCCGTCAGGCACTCAGGATGTTATCTATTGACCCTGAGCAGGAGTACCGGAAATCAACCGTATTGTATAATCCTTCCTGGCATAAAGGAGTGGTGGGCATAGTCGCTTCCCGTCTGATAGAAACCTATTACCGGCCAACGGTTATTCTCACAAAATCCAATGATTTTGCCACCGGATCGGCACGTTCGGTAGATGGTTTTGACCTGTATTCGGCCATTGATGCCTGTAGCGATCTACTGGAAAACTTTGGCGGACACATGTATGCAGCAGGAATAACCCTTAAAATTGAAAATGTCCCGGAGTTCAGCCGCCGCTTTGAGGAAATAGTAGCCTCAACCATTACAGACAACCAATTAGTCCCGAATGTAGATATAGATGCGGAAATTAACCTTACGGATATTACCCCGAAATTTATCCGTATCCTTAAACAATTCAAACCGTTTGGTCCCAAAAATATGACCCCGGTTTTTCTTACGCGCAATATATCAGATCTTGGGAATGGAAAAATTGTCGGGAAATGTGGAGAACATCTAAGACTTGATGTGTTACAAAAAGATATGTCTGATATTTGCTTTCCTGCTATTGGCTTTCAAATGGCCGAACATTATAATACTGTCCGGTCGGGTATACCTTTTGATATTTGTTATACTGTTGAAGAAAATACGTTCAAAGGGAAAACCACTATTCAACTGCATATCAAAGATATCAGGCCTTCAAGTGTCAAAAACAGCGACTTATCAGATAGTTAAGGGATGAAAAAGAAAGAAGATCTTCAGGTGGATGTGAACAATCTTCATATAAGAGATTCATCGAGTCATCTTTTGAAGGTATATATCGAAACATATGGTTGTCAGATGAATGTTAATGACAGCGAAGTAGTAGCATCTATTCTTGCCGGTGAAGGATACCGGGTTACACAGGATATCGCGGATGCCGATTTAATTTTAATCAATACCTGTTCTGTTCGTGAAAATGCAGAACAACGTGTCCGTGGTCGTTTGGATGTTTTTCGTTTAGAAAAGAAAAAACGTCCGGAACTATTGATCGGAGTAATTGGATGCATGGCCGAACGTTTAAAACACCAGCTACTGGAAGAAGAAAAATCAGTAGACCTCGTTGTAGGTCCGGATGCATACCGTGATCTGCCCAATCTGGTCCGTAGCGCAGGTACAGGCCTGAAGGCCATTAATGTTTTGCTTTCACGTGAAGAAACATATTCCGATATCAGCCCGGTACGAATGGATAAAAATCGTGTCTCATCCTTTGTATCAATCATGCGGGGGTGTAATAACCGGTGCGCATTCTGTATTGTCCCATATACTCGCGGGATTGAGCGAAGCAGGAGTCAGGATACCATTCTACGGGAAGTGCGGGAATTAGTCGAACTGGGATATAAAGAAGTTACATTGCTGGGACAAAATGTGGATTCATACCGTTGGGGAGAAACAGGTAAAAACATCTCTTTTGCACAGCTTTTAACTTCGGTTGCAGCTGTTTCGCCGGATTTACGTGTCCGGTTTTCTACTTCCCATCCTAAAGACATGACTGATGAAGTTTTACATGTAATGGCATCACATCATAATATATGTAAAAGTATCCATCTGCCTGCCCAGTCGGGAAGCACAAGGATACTTGAGTTAATGCGCAGGAGATATACTAGGGAATGGTACCTGGACCGCATTGAAGCCATTAAACGTATCATGCCTGAATGCAGCATCTCCACAGATATTATCGCCGGTTTTTGCACCGAAACTGAAGCAGACCATCAGGATACATTATCATTAATGAAACAGGTTCATTTCGATTATGCCTTTATGTTTAAGTATTCTGTCCGTCCCAATACCCTGGCAGCAAAAAAGATGGATGATGATGTTCCTGAAGATATTAAATCAAGAAGATTACAGGAAATCATCAATCTGCAAGGGGAACTATCTGCAGAAAGTAAACAATGTTGTATAGGAAAAACTTATGAAGTACTGTCTGAAAGTATTTCTAAAAAATCCCCGGATCAGTTATCCGGACGAAATACCCAAAATATGGTAGTCGTATTTCCTAAAGGAAATTACCACCCCGGAGACTATGTCCAAGTCCGGATCACAGGTTGTACCCCTGCTACATTATTAGGAGAGTTAATATCATAACCCATAAATTATAGGAAAGATGTCGTTACAGTTAGACAATACCGATTTAACAAAATTTATCGTCGTAGGAGACCGCGTATTGATCAAACCCAAATCACCATTGGAAAAGACAAAAGGCGGATTATTGCTCCCACCTGGTGTTCAGGAAAATGAACGTATACAAAGCGGATATGTTGTAAAAGTGGGTCCAGGTTATCCGATTCCGGCTATTGCCGAAATCGACGAACCGTGGAAAAATAAAACCGAAGAAGTCAAATATGTTCCCCTTCAGCCACATGAAGGAGATCTTGCGGTTTATTTACAAAATAGCGCTTATGAAATAGAATTCAATAATGAAAAGTACATCATTGTTTCCCAATCTTCTATTTTATTGCTTATCAGGGATGAGAGTTTATTTGAATAAATAACCAATAATTGATTCTTATTCATACTTCTGAATTTCAACTATTTATGCAATAATATTCGATTCTAAATGATCGCTGAATTCATGAAAATTTTCCGGATAACCCATTTTAAGGGGGAAAAATTGAAAATTTTTAAAATAAAAATGAAACCTTATACCTATGATGCCGTATACATAGGGTAAATAAGCGGCAGGCAAAATTTGTTTTGAACATAAAGTTTATTTTATCTGTTTATAATAAATGATTGTTTCAATAGCGTAAAAAAGTAGTAAAATCCTGACAAGAAGTATTATTTTTTTGATAAAAAGTTTGTTGCATTGTATAGAATATGTTATTTTTGATAAATTTTTAATATATATTATTTTCTAACCCTAATTTTTATTATCATGAACAAAGCCGAATTGATCGACGCAATTGCAAGCGAGGCTAAACTTACAAAAGCTGATTCAAAGAAAGCATTAGATGCTTTTATGAAAGTAACAGGTAACGCTCTTAAAAAAGGAGATAGAGTAGCCTTAGTTGGATTTGGTTCTTTTTCTGTAGCTAAAAGAAGCGCAAGAACAGGCCGTAATCCTCAAACCGGGAAAGAAATCAAAATTGCTGCTAAAAAAGTAGTTAAATTTTCTCCTGGTGCTGAATTGAAAGCTAAAGTACAATAAGACTTAAAGTTATTAAAGTCTGGGAGCTATAAGCTCCCTTTTTTTTGTCCTAATAACAACCTTCCCTGAATCATTGAAAGGCTATTTCTACTTAAAATCCGTCAAGATTTAATTAAACATCAGACGCCTAACGACTTTAAAAATGCTTTTTGATCGGGCTCCCTCTGTAAAAATTCTTTTACCATTTCCAGTTCGTTTTCTGTCGCACCTTTTATCAAAATACAATCCCGGAAACGACGGCCGGTTGCTTCATCAAAAACGCCGTTTTTTTCAAATTCGGCAAAAATATCTTCTGCATATACTTTTGCCCATAAGTATCCATAATAGCCTGCTGCATATCCTGTCAAATGATCAAAACTATTGTACATATGTGTTCCTTCCACATACTTAAAAAGGGTAATATCTTCTTGTAATTGCCTGAATATTCCTGTCAAATCATGTTTATCAGGATCAAAAAATGTATGATAAGTCATATCCAGCATGCCGTAAAAAATTTGTTGCTGTGTTTGTATTCCCGACCCGACATTACGGGCAGCTATCATACGATCAAATAATCTCCGGGGTAATATTTCACCGGTTTGGTAGTGGCGGGCAAATAATTGTAACGCCGTATAGTTCCATGCCCAGTTTTCAAACATTTGCGAAGGCACCTCCACAAAGTCCCGTACATTAGAGATCCCCGACTGACCGGCCAGGTCGGCATGTGCCAACATCGCATGCATCAAGTGTCCGAACTCATGGAATAATGTTACCACATCATGATGGAGCAACAGCGACGGTTTATCCGCAGCCGGCGGTGGAAAATTACATACCAGGGCTGATGAAGTATATTGATATCCTTGATCTGCCTGATGGCCGGATTGTATGGTAAAACATGCAGCATGGGTATATTTCCCTGTTCGCGGAAATAAATCAAAATAAACGTATCCGGCATGTTTTCCGTCTACCAGCATACGGTACATGTTTACTGAAGGATCCCAAACCGGAGCCTCAGGTACCTTTTCAAAATCTACTCCATATAATTTTGATGCAATTTCAAATAATCCGTCTAATACATGATCAACGGAAAAATATTGTTTCAATTCTTCATGGTCAATCCCGTATCTGGTATTCATCAATTGGTTGGTATAAAAACTACTTTCCCAATAATTTATTAATGCAACATCTGGTTGCTGCTTGTATTTTACTTCCAGCAATTCATCAAGGTCTTTCTGCGCTTTTATCCTTACCTTATCCCTAAGGTCATTTTCAAAATTAAAAACAACAGATGTGCTATGTGCCATATTTTCTTCTATCTGCCATTCGGCATAATTGGTATAGCCCAATAAACCTGCCATTTGCCTGCGTTTTGAGAGAATAGATTTTAAAACAGGCTCATTTTGTGGTGCCCGGTTAAGGTACTTCACCATCAACTGCTTACGTGCCGTCTCAGATTCCGAGTAACGCATAAACGGAACATACGAAGGTGTATCCAATGTAATTTTATAAGTTCCGTCGTCTTGCCGGCGCGCTTCTTTGTAATCATCAGGCAACCCTTTTACCTGTTCTTCTGTGACAATCAAAGCATCTTCATATTCATTGACATTGGTAGAAAACTCCAGGCTAAGTTTTGCTATTTTGTCCAGTAATTCTTTTATATTTTTACGTTCATCGCCAGACAGAGCAAATCCGTTGCGCCGGTAAAAATCCATCCTGTCATCCAGATACTTTTTTGCAGCTCCGGAGAGTTGCTCCGCTTCCTTGCTTTCAGAGTATTCTTTAAAAGACTGATACAATTGCTCATCCAAATTGATCTGGTTGCTAAATTGATTCAGTGTATCCACTGCAAGATGACAACTCTTCCGGATTTGTCCGTCGGGATGTACATATGCCAAGAGATAGATCATGGAAGCAACTTGCTGCAACGCATTCTGTATACGGTCAAAAACAACGATGGTATTGTTGAAATTCCGACGAACCGATTCAACCTGATATATTTGTTCGAGTAATCCCCGGACTTCGGAAATTTTGACTGTTACAGCTTCAGAAATATGCTCTTCCTGAATCTCCGTAAAATTAATCGCTTCATTCAGTAAATCATTCAATAATGGGTTAGGTATGTTTTTCAGAGACCGGTTCATTTTATTTAGTATAAAAAGTTATGCCTGCAAAGTTATCAGCTTTAAGAATAAAAATAAAATGAACCATTTGTTTTTTATATTGTTTATGCGAAGAAGAATCAACGGCATTGTTTTTGTATGAAGGTATCGTACTATTATAAAGTAGTATTTGTTTTGTAAATTTAATAATAAAGCCTAATTTCGGCGAAAAATTTAAAGCCATGAGTGAAAAGACAAGATATTCGGATGCTGAATTGGAAGAATTCAGGGAGCTTATTTTGGAAAAGCTAGACAAGGCTAAGAAAGATTATGATTTGTTGAAAGGTACCATTACCAACAGTAATGGTAACGACACCGAAGATACATCTCCAACTTTCAAAGTATTAGAAGAAGGCGCCGCGACTTTATCAAAAGAAGAAGCAGGCCGTTTGGCACAACGTCAGTTGAAATTTATCCAACATTTGCAGGCAGCATTGGCCCGTATAGAAAACAAAACTTATGGTATCTGCCGGGAAACCGGACTATTGATACCAAAAGAAAGGCTCCGGGCTGTTCCGCATGCAACATTGAGCATCGAAGCAAAAAACGAAGAAAACAAGTAGTTTTCTAAATACTTTAAAATAAAGCGGTGCAAGATAATTGTACCGCTTTATTTTTAGATGTCATAACTGATGTAAAATGATTGGAGTTTTTGATTCAGGATATGGAGGACTTACCGTACTTAAAGAATTTGTACGGCAACTGCCACAGTATGATTATTGCTATTTAGGAGATAACGCCAAGACGCCATACGGGACACGTTCATTTGAGACAGTTTACCGTTATACGCTTGAATGTGTAAAACATTTGTTCGATCAGGGCTGTCAGTTGATCATCCTGGCGTGTAACACAGCATCAGCTAAAGCCTTGCGTAGCATACAACAACGTGACCTGCCACTGATGGGTGCGGAAAAACGGGTATTGGGAGTTATCAGGCCAAGCGCCGAAGCCATCAATAAGTATACCCGGACCGGTCATGTAGGCATACTTGGAACTGTCGGCACAGTGCAATCTCTTTCTTATCCTATAGAAATCAATAAATTAGACCCACTTATTCGTGTTTTCCAGGAAGCCTGCCCTATGTGGGTACCTTTGGTGGAAAGTAATGAACACCAGAGTCCCGGAGCTGATTATTTCGTGAAACAATATATTGACCGGTTATTGCAGCAAAGCCAGGAAATTGATGTCATTATGCTCGCCTGTACACACTATCCATTGTTGATCGATAAAATAAGGCAATATACTCCATCCCATATTCAGGTATTACCACAAGGAGATATAGTCGCAAAAAGCCTTGCTGACTATTTGTACCGTCATCCTGAAATGGATAGCCAACTTGGAAAAAACGGGAACCGGATTTTTCAGACCACGGATTCATCTGAGATTTTCGATCGTTATGCTTCTATTTTCTTTGAAAAAGAAATAAAGTCACAGAAAGTAATTGTTTAATTGTATCTGCTGCATCACTTTTTCCGTCATATACCTCAAGGGGGCAATGTATATTTTATCACTGATAAACAAAAAATTATCCCTTATTTGATGTTTTATACATAACATTCTGTATTTTCGCAACCTTTATAGGTCTGTTTTTTAGTATCAATTTCAAAATCATTAAAGCCGGAAATGAGAAAATGGAGGACCGATGATTCGGTGGAGCTTTATAATATCGGAGGATGGGGATTAAGCTATTTCTCTGTCAACGAAAAAGGAAATGTGGTAGTAACTCCCAAAGCAGGAGGGGCAAGTGTTGATTTGAAAGAAGTGATCGATGAGCTACAGCTCCGGGATGTTTCAACACCAGTATTAATAAGATTCCCGGATATCCTGGACAACCGCATTGAAAAAATATTCAAAAGTTTTAAACAGGCTTCGGAAGAGTACGGCTATCAGGCACAGAATTTCATCATATATCCGATCAAAGTTAATCAGATGCGTCCGGTAGTTGAAGAGATCGTCAGTCATGGGAAGAAATTTAATATCGGGCTGGAAGCCGGTTCAAAACCGGAACTTCATGCTGTTTTAGCGATCAATACCGATACTGATTCCATGATCATCTGTAATGGTTATAAGGATGAAGATTATATAGAATTGGCTTTATTGGCCCAAAAGATGGGCAAACGAATTTTCATTGTCGTTGAAAAACTGAATGAACTAAAATTGGTTGTTTCTATTGCCAGGCGCCTTAAGGTAAAGCCCAATATTGGGATCCGTATTAAACTGGCAAGTATCGGAAGCGGCAAATGGGAGGAATCAGGAGGAGATGTCAGTAAATTCGGATTAAATTCCAGTGAGCTACTTGAAGCACTGGATATACTTGAAAAGAAAGACTTAAAAGATTGTCTTCGCCTGGTTCATTTTCATATTGGAAGCCAGGTGACCAAAATCCGACGGATCAAGAATGCCTTACGCGAAGCCGCACAATTTTATGTGCAACTCCGTTTCATGGGATTCAACGTCGATTTTGTGGATATCGGCGGAGGGTTGGGAGTAGATTATGACGGGACCCGGTCTGCAATTAGCGGAAGTAGTATCAATTACAGCATACAGGAATATGTAAATGACTCTATTTCGACGATTGTGGATGTGAGCAATAAAAATGAGATCCCACATCCTAACATTATTACTGAGTCAGGAAGATCACTCACCGCCCATCATTCTATCCTTATATTTGAGGTGTTGGAAACCACAACATTGCCTTCATGGGATGATGATGATACCGTGACGGAAGAAGATCATGAACTGGTCAGGGATATTTATTCCATCTGGGATACCTTGAATCAACCCCGTATATTGGAATCCTGGCATGATGCACAACAGATCAGGGAGGAAGCACTTGATTTGTTCAGCCTGGGGCTGATCGACCTGAAAACACGTGCACAGATAGAACGTTTGTATTGGTCTATAGCCCGCGAAGCATATAATATTGCCAGTTCAGCCAAGCATGCGCCGGAAGAACTCAGGCAATTATCCAAATCCCTGTCTGACAAATATTTTTGCAATTTTTCATTGTTCCAATCATTACCCGACTCCTGGGCTATTGACCAGATATTCCCCATCATGCCTGTACATCGGCTGGATGAAAAGCCGGACAGATATGCCACATTGCAAGACATCACCTGTGATTCGGATGGAAAAATTGATAACTTTATATCTACCCGTAATTTTTCGTATCACTTGCCTGTACATACATTAAAAAATAAGGATTCTTATTATATCGGCGTATTCCTGGTAGGCGCTTACCAGGAAATCCTGGGAGACCTGCATAATTTATTCGGTGACACCAATGCTGTGCACATCTCTATGACAGCGGAGGGATATGAAATTGATAAACTGATTGACGGAGAAACCGTAGCCGAAGTATTGGAATATGCGCAGTATAACCCGAAAAAACTAGTTCGGACTGTCGAAGGCTGGGTGTCCGGATCCGTAAAAGCAGGATTAATTTCCGCCGAAGAAGGAAAAGAATTTTTATCCAACTACCGTTCAGGATTATATGGTTATACTTATCTCGAATAGGTCGTTAAGCTATTCATTCCTATTTATCCGGACCTTTTCATAATAAGATAAATTGTTTGCCTTTGATCATACCTTTGATTTTCTTTAAGGCGACGGATATATGCTTTTCTACCATTTTCTCAGAGATTCTTTCTTTTTGAGCAATTTCTTTATATGTTAGCTTGTCATACCTGCTTAATAGGAATACATTCTTACACTTCACTGGTAGTTCATCAATGGCTTTTTCCAACTTTTGGGTAAATATTTCTTTATCCACACATTCATACGCCTCCTGAAGCTGTTTCTCTTCCAGCATATAAGTGGCCAAAATGGAGGAATGTAATTTTTCATCGCGTATATAATTAAGCATCTTATTCCGTGCAGAAGTGTACAAATATGATCTCACATGTTTTATCTGCAAAAAATCCCTGTTTGTCCAAAGGTTACAAAAAACATCCTGGACAACATCCTCAATGACACTCTCATTTTTGGTATATAAATTCAGAAACCGGCATATTGGCCGGAAGTATGCTTCATATATATCCTGAAAATTATTTTCGCCTATATAATTGTCCATCATTAAAGTGTTAAACCAATAGTTATCTTATTTTCCAGACAAGAGCAGCATTTACTTTGACAGGTCCAAAAAAATGTTTTGTTTTAGTATCTTCTTTCACGTTTGTTCCTTCAATGTATTGATAAGTATCATGTTCAAACCGGGTATACCCGAAAGCCAATCCCGTGTCAAGGCTGATACGTTTACCCAAACCTATAAGGTATCCGAATATGATCCCACCGCCTGCCATATTACCCTGACGCCCTGTTTTTCCCAATTTCAGATTTAACTTTCCCAGCTGAAAAACAGCTCCTGTATACAAGCGTTTATTTTTCAACCAATGAAACCTGACTTCAGGAAGCACTGCCCAGGAACGGTATGTTTTTTTTCCATCATCCCAATCAATATGAGACCATAATGCATTAACAACAAAACCTATCCGTTTATTCGGATAATATTCAACCCCTATATTAGGAGTAAGGGCCAGATCGTAAAGGAGATTGGTATGTAATGCAAATCCATATTCCTTATTTTTTTTTGCCGGTTGTGGTTTTACCGGGGGCTTTTTCGGGGGTTTTTCCGGAACAGGATCAGCTGAGAGATCCGTTATCTCAGCTGGTTCCTGAACCGGCTCTCTAGTTAATTCAAATTTCGCAGGAATAGTATCCGAGACTACCTCCTGTTTGATCGAGTCGTCCACAGGTCTCTGTTTTTTTCCGGTATCCGCTTCCACCACCTTCTGGATAGGTGTGAATTCCGGACGGATTGGTTTGGATATCGGTTTTTCGGATGTCTTTTTTTCCTGATCATCATCATTTTCCTGGGTCTTGCGCTCAGTATGTTTTAATACCACTTGTTTATTTTTGATTTCAAAGGAAACATGTACTGATCCGGAAATATTTTCCATGACGGATCCGATATCCGAATCCTTTACGTCAATAGATAATTCCTGCCGGTCATCGACATCATCATTGCTGTACATAAACCGATAACCGTATTTATCCTGCAACAATACCAGCAAGCCTTTTAAGGAACCGCTATATTTTATGTGTATCTGCGCTTCTAAGGATAACATTATAAAGAGGCTTAATAATAAAATCAGGATTCTCTTCATATTGACTGCTATTTCTTTGCTTCAATATTCACTTTCTTTCCATCAATGGAGTAATCTATGGGAGTGATGGTTGAGAAAAGATCCAGAAAATCAAGTAATGATTCACCTTGTATATAAAATGTATATCGCTTATCCATTTCTAATCCGGTACAAGTGATCTCAATTCCATACCACTTTTCCAACTTCTCTATGATATGGACTAACGGTTCATTATACATGGCTAGATTTTCCTCGGTCCAGATATTGGAAATAGAAGTGTCCTGTTCGTGTAGAGAATAGGCCAGATCTGTTTTATTGACAGAAGCATATTGGGATGAATCCATCACAAAAAGCTGACGACCGGTATCAATACCAAAAACAGCTATTTTACCCGTTTTTAATGAAATTTCGACCTGGTCGTTGATTCCGGATGTTTTCAAATTAAAAGAAGTTCCCATCACTTCTATCTTTACTTTTCCCGCATGGATAATAAATTTCTTGTCAGACTTCATCACATCAAAAAATAACTCACCACTTACCGTAACTTCCCTGTTTTTCGTATTATACTGATTACTGAAAGTTAAATGGGAATTCACATTGAGCCATACCTGCGTTCCGTCAGCCAGTTTTATTTCAGATTTTTCTTTTGACCTGGTACTAAAGGTTGTATATTGTTCCGGTTCGACGATTTCGCGGGATGTCCCCATATAATATAAAACAGTGGATATGGCCAAAATGACTGCAATGGATGCTGTGGCAATGATCCCCGAATATTTCAATTTTCTGACTTTCCTTTTTTTCCGGAGACCCGTTTTTGCTTGAATCCCCCACCAAACAAGCGATTTGTCGGGAACGACCATGGAAGGATCATCAATATAGCGCCATTCCTTCCTCAAATCCAGAAACAATGCGAGGTTATCATCTTCCGAAAGCCATTGTTCAATATACTGATTCTCCTCCTGCGATGTTTGTTTCCGGCAATAACTGATCAATAACTCATAAGGCGTCTCCATGATGTATCTATTCTTTTTATTTCAACACAATATATCTATTTTTTCCGATCCAGCAAATATTCATCTCTTCATCCGGATGTTTTTCTATGAGGCTGTCCAAAAAGTCCAAAACAACGGCTTAACCTTTAGCTCGAAGAAGTCAACTTAGCGCAGCATTCTCAACGAAGTTAATTACAAATTAAGCCGAACGCTAGTCCTTGTAAAATAAGCAGAATTTGTAATTACTTGTGTGAGGGCTTCGCCGTTCCGATCTAAAAATAACTTTTGGGACAGCCTCATGAACACTTTTTTTAGAATGTGACTACTTCATTGACCCATTTTTCCTGCAGAAAAAGGTTTATATCCTGATCTTCCTGCAATGCATTCCCCAGATTCCCCTTTATTGTTGTCCTTACGTCTTTTTTTACAGGAACGGATGTCAACAGAATTGATTTCGTTGGTGTTCCGTCATTATAGGTTATGACCAGATGTACCTTTACCCGGTTATCCTGGGTAGGATACGAAGTAAGGCTATTGAATGCAGTTTCCCGACGGAAATCCGAAACTGTTTTGGAAGTGAGGGTATTGACAAAACTGAAGAAATGCCCTTCCTTGCTTCCCATAAAAAATGTTGGAGAAACACCATCTGTCTTTATGCCGATAGATTGAACCGAAGAAGGGATATAACAGGTCGCCCTGTCCAATATCTCTACATCGATCTCTCCCCACATTCTTTCCAACAAGACATTTTTAACCGTATCTGTATCATTTGAGGGCCGGACAGATAAATTAAAAGCTTGATAAAATGCTTTGGGATAAATAACCGTATCTGTAGAGAAATTCCTGGCTACGACATCATACCTTCCATTGTTCAGATCTGAATCGGGCGAACCGATTATAGCAATCTGGTACAATCCGGAAGGAAGCATATCTTTGATCTCTTTTCCGTATCCTTTCTTTTGCTTTACAGGTATTCCGGAAGAAGTATACACAAAGTACTGGTAATGGACTGAATCCCTGGAAGGATATACAGTATCGGACAAAGCATTGCTTTTGATCAAAGGTTGATCTTCAGCAGTAAAGTCCAAGTTCGTTGAAAATGTAACCGGATAAAGTTCTTCCGGGGTGTTCATCAATTCCTGTTTTTCGGAACACGCCATCAGAAAGATGACCATAATTACGAATAAATTACATTTTTTCATGATTCCATTCTTTTTTGGTGAATAATAAGGGTTATTGTATCCATGAGACACCAATCAATAAAAATACCCTACCCTCCTCAAAAAATAAATATGGAAAAATATTCAGGCCTTTTCTGCATACTCCCTGATCCGTTCTTCACATAGCCGTTTTACCAGTTCAAAAAAACGGTCTATCGTCGGTATCAAAGCCTCGATGTCTTTTTTTGTTGCTTGAAATTCAGGAATATATCGTGCCTCGACATATGCCGATTTGATCAAATCAAAAAGTCGTTTTTCTTCAGCTGTCTGGCGCGGAAATACTTGGACAAACTCATTGGAGTAGCTTTTTACTGAAGCCAGTAATTTGGATAAATTATGCTGCTTACTGTTCTCCAAAGTAAAAACCAGACGAACGGCATAAAACAAGTTTTCACAAGTCTGATGTAAGTTAAAAGCCGTTTTTTTATACCAACCTTTGGAGTAAGTAAAATCTGCTATTTCCAAAAACTCTTCCGCGCTCCGGTATTTATCGACAAAATATTCTTCCGCCTGTTTTTTTATTTCATCATAACGAAGTTTCCGCCTGCGGGCGAGTTTAAATCTACCGTTGTTATATAATAGTATCCCTTCCTTTTTGATCTGTGTGTAGAAATACCTTCCTTCAGACAAGTCTTTATTCAACTTCTTGATATCATCATTGATAAATTGTACCGGCGTCTGTAAATCAGGATCAGTATAATAATTCTGCTCCACAACGTCCAGTTTTTGCCCGGCAATCTTATCTTTGATCCCATGTGTAACAATCAGAATATCATAATCACTCATATAGGAAATACGCCTGCCGGATTCTATACGTTCATCACGTTCTACATATTTGCCTGTCGCATAGCTCCCGTATAAAATGATCATCTGGGTCTCAGGAATCAATTCCAATACGGATTTTACCAGGAAAAGAAGATCATCCTGTTTACGCTTGGGTAAATGTGCTATTGATTGTTTCATGATGCAAGGGTTGGAATATCCGATGCACAAAGTTAACAATCTTACAGATTGACACCATCTTTTTAAGAAAAAAGTAATTCGTATAATTACGAATTTTCAAAAAACGTTCATAAAACTATGAACGTTTACTAATCAAAACTGGAGTAGCTATTATTTCAAATGGATTTTATAATTTAAGAAACCGACAGAGTATTTTTGGAGAAGTATAGACCCTACAATAATTACTTTTGTGTAAAAATTCACATTATTTTTCAAGTACATTATTTTATATTTTTTATGAGTGTAATTTTTCTACCTTTGCGCCCTTTCATAAAGTAACCGGAATGATCCAGATACAAAACTATAAATCCCAGTACATTAAAACCCTGCGACTAGCCGCTCCGGTAATGTTGTCACAGGTGGGTGTCGTGTCGGTACAGCTTTTTGACAACGCCATGGTAGGTAAACTAGGTGCATTACCTTTAGCTGCTGTAGCATTTGGGGGAACAGTATTTTTCATGGTTTTTATTTTTGTAACAGGAATCACGATGGCCCTTACTCCCCTGGCCGGACAGCAACACGCACAGGGAAGATATACGGTAGTAACCTCTTATTTCCAGAATTCGTTATTGCTTTTTACGGTAATCGGTATTCTTGCATTTATTCTTCAATACGGGCTTATCCCGTCGATGTTTTACCTCGGACAACCACTTGAGGTGGTCGAAATGGCTATTCCTTATTATACTTACCTTGTCTGGTCAATTATCCCGTATATGATTTTCGGAGCCTTCAAACAATTTCTTGAAGGTGTAGGAAATACCACCATCAATATGGTCATTATTATCGCATCCAACCTGATCAATATTCTTTTTAACTGGTTATTGATCTACGGTAACTGGGGATTTCCACGGATGGAAGCAGCAGGCGCCGGATTGGCCACATTGATCTCCCGTATATGCATGCCTGTCTTTGCGCTGGTATATTTCATCTGTAAACCGAAACTGAATGAGTATTTCCGGAATTTTAAACGGGAGTACTTTAGCTGGGATCGTATCAGGACCCTTCTTTCTGTCGGGTTTCCTATTTCCCTGCAGATGTTTATGGAAGGTGCTGCATTTGCGCTTACTACTATTATGATGGGATGGATAGGAACCATTGAAATAGCATCTAATCAAATAGCATTGACCATATCCAATTTCGCTTTCATGATCGTCATCGGCCTCGGAGCAGCAGCGACCATCCGTATCAGCCATGAATATGGACGTGGTGATTACCGGGAACTTAAAAAAGCTGCAAATGCTTCCTATCATATGGCCCTGCTTTGGAATACCTTTACCGCATTTATGTTTATTACTTTCCGGGAACAGATCGCAGGCATTTTTACCGATGATCCGGAAGTAATCCGGGGAGCTGCACATCTCCTGATCTTTGTAGCTGCCTTTCAGTTTTCCGACGGATTACAGTCGATATCTATCGGTATATTACGCGGTATTCAGGATGTAAAGAAGATAATGGTGATTGCCTTTTTCTCCTATATTGTGATCAATCTTCCCGTAGGATACCTTTGTGCCTTTGTTTTCGGATGGGGTGCCAGCGGATTATGGATCGGATTCATTTTCGGATTATCCATTGCTGCTATATTGTTGATTTCAAGATTCAGAAGCCAATATAAATATCTAACCAGAAAGCAGGATAAATGACCGTTTTCTCATGTTAGGTCGAGACAAAGTCGCTATAGCAATTTTTACAGGTTTTGTCCCGGATGATAAAAAATCAACCGGTCATCTCAAAGAGTTATTTCTCATCTGGAGCAATTATGAAAGACATATGAATTTTTATTGTTGATCAATAAATTTTATATATTTATCAAATATTTATTGATTTCTTGTAAACATTTTTTAAACTTATCGTATCTATAATTTAGAATAATAGATCACCTAATTTGTAGATCCTTTCGATGGAAAACAAAAAAATAATAATAATATATATATACAGCATATTTCTCCTATGTGTTATTTCTGCAGTGAATTGTCACGCACGTAATAATTCTATAGAGGAATTACAAAAAAAGCTGATACAACATCCGGAAAATGATACTGCCCGGGCACAGGTAATATTCCGTCTGGCAGAAGCTTATAGGTGGGTTGACACGGATAGTATGTTTTATTACACAACGATGTTGTATAACGAAGCCCAACAAAGCCGGGATTCGCTCCAATTAGCCATGGGAAACCTGGCTATGGGAACATTCTGGATAGAAATATTTCCTGACAATGCATTGATATATCTTGATGAAGCACATCGTTTATATCAAAAATTAAAGATAACAGATGGTATTGTTTCCGTATGTAATCAATTGGCCGGAGCATATTTTTACATGGGCAACACAGAAATGCAATTATATTATTCGAAAAAGACATTACAGGGTGCCATTGAGACCAATAACAAACAAAAAGAAATCACCTCCCTTTATAATTTATCGATCTCTTACTTTGCACAAAAAAAATATGATCTGGCTGAAGAATATGCGTTAATTGCTGTCAAGGAATCACGTAGCAACGGTAATTACGGATTAGGAATGGCTTTATCTGCAAAAGCAGATGCAGAATTCGAGAAAGGGAACTATGACGGCTTTTTAGAATCAAGTAAAGAAATGCTTAAATGGGGATTTGAACATGGACAGAAAAAAATAACCATACATGCACAAAATAACCTTGTCAGATACTATATCCAGAAAAAGGAATATACCAAAGCCCGCGAACAGATCAGACAAATTCTTTCCGAGGCAAAATCGGAAATATATACCGAAAAATTTTATCAGCATACACTGAAATTATCCATCGCCGTTGATACTTTATCCAACAATTTTGAACGGGCTTTCCAGACACAAAAAGTAATTAATCAACTGGAGACTTCAAAAGTATCTTTGGAAAGGTATCAAAAAAATCTACATCATGTTTTTAATTATGAATCCGGCAGGATGGACCTGCAAATTTCCAGCTCTGAAAAAATCCAAAAATCCCAGCAGTCCCAATTAGCAAAAATCAACTTAGTTATAGTGTTATTGGTACTGTTCATTCTATCTGGAGGTATTTACCTGATCTGGATAAAACGAAACCTGAAAAGAAATAAGCTTAAAAACGAAGGATTATTGACAGAACGCCAATCAGTTTTACAGCGTAAAGAAAAGATGAATGAAAATTGCCAAAATATAACCGGAGAAATCCTGAAATTAGAAAAAGAATTTGAACGGTTAAAACAATCGGATCATGCTAAAACCCAATTATTCGAAACCATATCGAATGATTTGCAAAATCCAATAAATCAATTAAAAGAAAAACTGGGGAACTTAATCGATTTAGATGTCGATGAAGAAATATTCAAAAAAGCAACATTGGAATTAACCGATAGGGTTGGCGATGTTTCTCTGTTACTTGAAAATCTGTTGCAATGGTCAAAGCATCAATCACAAAAACGGCAGGCAAAACCGCAATATATTGACCTTATGGCATTGGTGAATGATAGTATTCATCAGCAAAAATTCAGTGCCGGGGAAAAAAGTATACAACTGACCAATGTGCTGAAACATAATCTGTATGTGTATGCAGATGAAGAAATGATCAAATCTTTATTGAAAACCATTTTACAAAACACTATAAAATTATCTGACAAATATTCAACAGTACAAATTTCCGGATATAAAAATGAATCTGAAGGACAAATACGGATATTTTTTCACGGACATATGCCTCTACGAAATATATACCTGCAACTGTTTTATGAAAAAGATTATACTTCCGATCTTTCCGAAGTAGGCAAATTCATTAGTTTCGGATGGCTGTTCTGTCATTCTTTGATCAGGAATAACAAAGGAAACATCAGGATTGAAGAAACTTCACCGGAGGATTTTTCCGTCATTATCGGGCTACCCTTAGAAGAAGAGGTAACGGGAAAGTAAAAAAAATCCTCAATTCAATCTGAATCCCAGATCCCGGCTCCTTAAATATTCTATAAAATCATTATCCAAACTGATCTTTTGCTTGCGGGAAAACATATCTACAATTTGATTTTCTTCGGCATCAATAATCTTAAATTTAACCAGGGTATTCCCTTTATGTGCATCCATCTGGTTATTCAATTCATCCATCCATTCTTCTGTAATCAATTGTAAGGGAAGAGTGAGTGATATGCTTTTCAACATGTCTTCTTTGACATTGTTGAGCATGGTAATGGTTTTTATCTTCGGTTCCAACTCATTACGGAAATTCATCTGGACGCTTCCCCTGATAAACAAAGGAAATCCTTCACAGATGTAATTCCTGAAATTTTCATAATCTTTTCCAAAAAACCGGAATTCATAGGATCCTGTAAAATCTTCCAAAACAAAAGATCCCCATGGCCTGCCATTCTTACTGATGGCATTGCGTGCTGAAGTGACCAAACCCGCAATAGAAAATTCTTTTCCGTCCATTCTGCCAATATTCTGGAAATCTTCCAGCCGTGTATTGGTCAGGTGTTCCATTTCCAATCGGAAAGTATCCAACGGATGTGCCGAAAGGTACATACCTATCAGGTCTTTTTCCCGGTTCAGCTTTTCAAGAATACTCCATTCTTCTGCCTGTGGCATTTCGGGACGAGTAATAGCAATCGCCTCATTTCCGCCAAAAAGGGAATTTTGTGTCATCATTTTGTCTGCCTGCATTTTGTTTCCGAAACGCAGCAATATTTCCGTGAAAGTTTCCCCGTTTATATTTTCAGTAAAAAAATGTTCCCGCTTAATTCCCGGAAAATTATCAAAAGCTCCTGCCTGGGATAACGCTTCGATGTTTTTCTTATTACAAGCACTTAAGTTCACACGTTCTACAAAGTCAAAAATATCTTTAAACGGACCATTTTTCACCCGTTCTTCCATGATACTGGCCACGGCATTTGTCCCCACCCCTTTTATAGCGCCTAAACCAAAACGGATGTTTCCTTGTTTGTTCACCGTAAAAGTCAGGTTACTTTCATTAACATCCGGTCCAAGTACTTCAATATCCATGTACCGGCATTCATCCATGAATTTGGTGATTTCCGTAATGTTAGAAATATTCCGGCTCAAAACGGCAGCCATATATTCCGAAGGATAATTCGCTTTTAGATAGGCTGTCTGGTAAGCTACCCAAGAATAACAGGTTGCATGGGATTTATTAAATGCATAAGAAGCAAAGCTTTCCCAGTCGGTCCAGATTTTTTCTACCACTTTCTCATCATGTCCGTTTTTCCTGCATCCTTCTATGAACTTATCTTTCAGCTCATTCATTTTAGCAATGATCTTTTTGCCCATGGCTTTACGTAGTTCATCACTTTGTCCACGGGTAAAGTCTGCAAGATCCCGGCTTAAAAGCATCACCTGTTCCTGGTACACGGTAATACCATAGGTATCCCTCAGGCGTTCTTCCATGATAGGAATATCGTACTCTATTTTCTTTTTCCCGTGTTTCCGGGCAATAAAATCAGGTATATAATCCATCGGACCCGGTCGGTATAAAGCATTCATAGCGATCAGGTCTTCAAATTTTGAAGGCTTTAATTCCCGGAGGTATTTTTTCATTCCGTCAGATTCGAATTGGAATGTTCCGGTTGTATCACCGTTGCAGTATAACTCATAAGTAGCTTTATCCTCCAGTGATATCGCGTCAATATCCAGGTCTTCTCCTCGCGTCTGCTTGATATTGGATAATGCTTCCTTAATGATGGACAAGGTTTTCAATCCGAGAAAATCCATCTTCATCATTCCTACATCTTCTATCAGGGAACCTTCATACTGGGTGACCAGGATCTCGGAATTGGTTTCCTTGTCAAATGTCGTACTGATGGGTACATAATTAGTCAGGTCGTCCCGCCCGATAACCACTCCACAAGCATGTACACCTGTCTGACGCACTGTTCCTTCCAGCATTCGCGCATACTTGATGGTATCGGCGATAAGCGGATCATCAGAGTTAAGCGCTTCCTTCATTGCAGGCACATAATTCACTGCATTCTTGATATTTACTTTCTGGTCCCTGGGAATTTCATCAATCAATTTACTCAACCGCTCTGCTTCACTTAAAGGAACATTTTGTACCCGGGCTACATCCTTAATGGCTGATTTAGCTGCCATCGTCCCAAAAGTAACAATATGTGCGACTCTTTCCCTGCCATATTTTTCAGTCACCCATTGAAGCACTTGACCACGGCCATCATCATCAAAATCAATATCAATATCAGGCATAGAAATACGGTCGGGATTCAGGAAACGCTCGAACAGCAGATCATATTTGATCGGATCGATATCAGTTATCCGCAAACAGTATGCAACTGCCGAACCTGCTGCCGAACCACGGCCAGGACCCACTGAAACGCCCATTTCCCTTGCCGCAGCAATAAAATCCTGAACAATCAGGAAGTATCCCGGATAACCCATATTTTTAATGGTTTCCAGCTCAAAATCGATCCGTTCCTTTACTTTATCATCGATGGTTGCATATCGTTTTTTTGCACCCTCATATGTCAGATGTTTCAGATATTCATCGGCATCGGAAAATCCTTCCGGCAAAGGAAAATCAGGCATGATGGGCGCATTATTGATATCATAGAACTCTACTTTGTCCGTGATTTCAATGGTATTTTCCAATGCTTCCGGAAAATCGGGAAAAACTGCGCTCATTTCTTCCCGGGTCTTGAACCATTCCTGTTGGGTATACCGGAGCCGGTTCACTTCGTTTACGTCCGCTGCCGTGCTGATACATAATAACCGGTCATGTGCTTCGGCTTCATCCTCATTGACAAAATGAACATCGTTAGTCGCAATGTATTTTAACCCGTGTTTATTAGCCAGTTCTACCAGTACCGGATTGATTTGTTCCTGACGTGGATATACATCCTGGGCTGTCCCCGGTTTGTTGGTTTTATGACGTTGTAATTCCAGATAAAAATCACTTCCAAAACGTTCTTTAAACCACAATAAAGATTCTTCCGCTGCAGCCATGTCGCTGTTGGCAATATGACGTGGTATCTCACCTGCAATACACGCAGAAGTAACTATCAGCCCTTCCCTGTACTTATCCAGGATTTCCCTGTCGATTCGCGGTTTTCCATAAAATCCCTCTATAAATCCCAGGGAAACAAGTTTTACCAGATTATGGTATCCGGTCTTGTTTTTGGCTAACAATATCAGATGATATCTGCTCGGCTTCTCTGTTTTTGTTTTTTCAAAACGGCTCCCTGGAGCCATATATACCTCACAACCAATGATCGGTTTGAAAAGTTTTTTCTCAGCTTCTTTTAACTGTTCATTCAGACCGGTTATTTTTTCTTCAATATCCGGTGTATTTTCTTCCGATAATTTCCTGATTTCAGCTTTCAGGCTCTTTATTTCTCCATTAACTCCACTATTTTTTTTACCGATGTAATTAAAAAATTCCTTGACACCGTACATATTCCCGTGATCGGTAATGGCCACGGCTTTCATCCCGTTTGCTATGGCTTTATCTACCAAAGCAGGGATTTGTGAAGCTCCGTCAAGTGTGGAGTACTGGGTATGTACATGCAGGTGTGTGAAATTAGTCATGATACTGATAACTAGAATAAATAAAAAACCTGGAAGAAACTCTTTCAGGATGCTAATTTAGTACATTTCGGGGAGCGAAAAAATGACTGTTGATAAGTAAGCACTCAGTACTATTTATATTTATTATAGAATTTGAATTTAAAATTAACTTCGTTGAGCCCTGCGGGGTTCAATATTCGCAAAACTTTGAATATAGGCAGACTAAAATAACGATTTGTGTAATTATATTTTTATAATCCATATAAGTTGCATTGATCAAGTCAATTACATTCATTAAAAATGTTATTATTTAAAAGCTAAAAGTTACCTGATTAATGGCTGTAGAAGGTCAGGAACCTTAACAGTGTTACATGTTATGGAAGAAAGTAATTCTTTTCCTTTGGGTGTAAGGGAAAAATACATCTGTCGTTTGTCCTCCTTCCCGATCACACGTTCAACCAACCCTTTTTCTTCAACCGACTTAATGACTTTGGAAGCATTTGATGCCGTAAGTTCCAAAAGCATGGCTATTTGTCCCGAAGACAACATCACTTCTTTTGATATACTGCATAATAACATTCCTTCATTGAGGCATAAACGGTATTTTTTTTCAAACCGTCTTTCAAACTCTGCTATCGCACGGTAAATATCCCTGATTTTACATAAAGTTTCCATCGTTTTTATTGAGGACATAGGTTAATAAATTGGAGATGTTGGACTTTCAAAAAATCCAACATCTCCAATTTATCAATTAAGTTATTAAGTAATACTTATAAAATAATAACATATTTTATAATCGTAATCAATTTGATCAATGAGATTTAAGAAAACAATAAATAGCACTGAGTGCTTACTTTTTCTTCTTTAACAATACTTCATCGATTACATTCTTAAATGAGGATTTGGGCATAGCACCCTGTGCCAACTGTGGTTGTTCATCCATCGGAATGAACAATAATGTCGGAATACTACGGACATCAAATGCCGCAGCCAATTCCCGCTCTTTTTCCGTATCTATCTTATAGATATAGATCTGCCCGTCATATTCAGCGGCCAGTTCTTCCAATACAGGCGCAATTGTTTTACATGGACCACACCACGATGCATAAAAATCAATGATCGCCGGCTTATCTCCTAAATATTTCCACTCAGTCGGATTGGCTTCATAATTCATCACCTTGCTTAAAAAATCCGCTTTTGTCAATTCTATTGTTTTCACTTTATTGTTTGTTTTTGAGTTTTTATTATTCTGTTTATTTGTCTGGCTGGTACACATTGAATATGTCATCCCTGTCATGATTAATATTAACAATACTTTCTTCATACTTTACTGTTTTGATTTGCTTTCTTTTTTTGTGAACATATCAAAAAATAACCCGCCTATTATAGCCCCCGCTATCGTACTGTACAAGGGAGAAGCTGTAATAGGGCAGGTACCCGAAAAACACCCTATTTGCATCCAGTAGATATAACCACCCACTGCTCCGCAAATTATCCCTAAAAAAATCAACCATTTGCTTTTAAAAAGATTCTTTGCTGTTTTTAAATATTTCACCATCTAAACATATTTTGATACAAGAGTATTTGTACAATAAACATGCCAAGTTTTCCAATGGAAAATAATTCCACAGGAAATAAAACGCTTACATATTTATATGCTGACCACACCGGTAGCTATACTCACATCATTATCAATGAATCGCCTGAAAGGTATCGTTTGTCTTTATTCCCCAATAATTTTACGATCCAGACAACAGCGACTGCCATCATAATCCGGGGTAAGGTTATCCAACCAATACCAACCCCAATAGCCAAAAAAAGAATAGTATCTTCAAGCAATGAATGGGAAAAGCTGATATGGTAATTGAATAAACCAACATCCCTTTCCGATATTTTATCATCTTTCCGGTATTCAAGCAATGCTGAAATGCCTGCAGTCAAACCCGAAATATTGGCAATTGTCCATGGAAAAGCCATATTACGGGACAATCCCATGGGAAAAAACAGAGGAGTGATCCAGCGGGAAAAAGTCTTCATGATCCCATACTCATCAAGGATATACCGTAATATATTTAATGCCAAAGTGATACAAATTAGCTTAAATGTCAGCATCAGGGTCCCTGTCAGCCAATGCTGCATTACGTCTATAAAAGGTAAATGATTAGCTTCTATTCCATGAATAATGATAGTATCACTTTCAGGAAGCACCTGGTTAAGAAGCAAACCGCCAATAATAGCGCCTCCGACCCTCAGGCAGATTATCCGGAAAGCGGATAATCCGGCTTTTACCTGTATTGTCGTCTCAATGATCAGGTCATGTGCCAGAAGTACCATTAATGCCATAATGGTTATTTCCTTGGCTGTAAAAGGAATGGATTGTATAACGGCAATTCCGGCATATATATTTCCTAAAGCCGAAGTAATCAGAACCAGAACCGTTTCTCCGCGTAATCCGAATATCCGGCATACAGGTTCTGCCATATATGCTATATCATTGAGGATCCCCCAATGCTGCAATAATACGACACAATAGGAAACCGGGATCATGATGCTGATTAGCCGGAATATCGTTTTAAGGGTTGACCTAAACATCCTACGAACAGGATTGGACATCATCGGCCGCAACGTCCTATGGGAATCTTTCCGGTAAACGGTCATTGTTCTTTAAAAAATAAAACATTGTCCGTACAGATTAGTGGGTCCATTTCATCTTCCGGAAAAGTTTTAATTGTGATAATTTTGAAAAATTTTTCCAGATCAACGCCCGCAGTCCACCAATATTGTTGAATTTCATAGACTTATAATCTTCCTGACTCTTACGGAATAAATTTCCGATATTCTTGTTACTCATCCCACCCATTCTCATTCGTACAATAATATGGGGTAAATATTCACTTTTAAAATCCGGTTGACTGAAAAAACGCAAAATAAGATCATAATCTGCAGCTATGCGAAGATTCGTATTGAAATTCCCATATTTTTCATACATCTTTTTTAAAACAAAAAGTGTAGGATGAGGAGGCATCCACCCTTGTTTCAATAACTGAGGAGTAAAATCATTACTTTTCCAAAACCGCACAATATTATGTACATCATTACGCGCTACGTACACCAGATCTCCATAGACAGCATCCACCTGCTTCTTTTCAAAAATGTCTATAATTTTACTGACCGTAGAGTAATCACATAATACATCATCCGCATGCAGGAACCCGATAACGTCACCGGTTGCCATATCCAGACCTCTATTTAAGGCATAATAAATCCCTTCGTCCGGTTCACTGATCCATTTCGCAATAAAATGCTGGTATTCTTTAATAATATCTACAGTTCCGTCTGCTGATCCTCCATCTACCACAATATACTCGATATCCGGATAGGTTTGTGACAACACCGATTCTATGGTAGACCGGATGGTGTCAACATTATTGTATGAAGCGGTAATAATAGATACTTTCATTAAAGCCTAATAGCCTGTAAAGACAGGGGATAATTGATTATCAGAAACAAAGGTAAAATATTTTTTTCAAAAAACACACTAAAAATTCCGGCAGTCGATTCCATAATTCGTTTTTATATAATCTATGATCTTCTCTTTATCCTTACCACAATTTTTTTTTATCTCAAAAATTTTGGCATCTACCAGGGTTCTATACCACCATCCCTGCAAAAAATGCCACAAAAAACCTTCTTTGCCTTCAATAAAACCTAATTTCAGGAAATATCGGTATAAAAAATATGAAAAAGAACGCCAAAATAAAGGAGCTTTGGCATATTTTAATTTTTTCTTTCGTTTGGCTAAAGCCTGTTCCCCCATAATAGCCTCATTTATATTATCCCGATCAAACAATTCCAATTCTGTATCCAACAAATCTATTGCCTCACGGATCGAATACTGATTGTGCTTAGCTGTCCACCAGGTGAGGTTATTTAAATTATCATCTGCAAATTCATTTTCAAAAACTATGGTCTTCCCTGAATTCAGCTGAATATGTTCATCCATCCAACGGGATTCACACCTGCCGATATGATGTTTGAATACTCTAAGTAACAACACTTTTCCAGCAGCTCTTCTTAGATGTCGTCCCATAAATACGCGGCGTAAAGGGAATACGATTCCGGAAACATCACTATCCAAACCTGGTAATTTTCGTTTTAATTCCTCTTTTAATTCCTCTGTAAGGTATTCATCTGCATCCAGACGCATCACCCACTTTGTTTGTATAGGTATATGATCCAACGCCCAGTTAAACTGTTTGGCGTGGTTATTTTGCCATTTATTTTGAAAAACCCCTGCGCCCAGTTCTTCAGCCATGGAAACCGTATGATCTGTAGAAAATGAGTCTACCACAAAAATCTGTTTTACAATGGGCTTCACATTTTCAATACAACGACGGATGTGGATCTCTTCATTGTAGGTAAGAATGATGACTGAAATATCCAAGCTCATATTAACTCTTTATTTCTCGCTTTTTAATAAATTTTGCAGGATTTCCACCGACTATGGTCCACGGGTCAACATCCTTATAAACCGACGCTGTCGCCCCAACCACTGCACCCTGTTTTATTATCACACCCATTCCGATATAAGCAGCTGTTCCTATCCATACCTGATCTTCAATAATAATTTCATCTGTTACCAGGGGATGATCACATTTCGAAATATTATGGGATGCAGCACATAAATATGTTTTCTGGGATACTGTAGAATGTGCTCCGATTTTTATCCTGGCCGGATTGTAACAATCCACTTCAGGAGCCAAACAACTATATTCTTCCATTACCAGGTTCCAGGGCATATATACTTTGACATTAGAATAAACTATTGCTGTTTTATGTATTTTAGCCCCAAATAAACGAAGCAGAAAACGTTTCCATCCGCTTAATAAACTACGTGGTATAGGACGCGCAAAAATGGTCCAGATAATGGTCCAAAAGAACCGGGTAATCTGATTCCTTCTGCTTAACGCATTTTTATACTGTGACAGATCAACTTTTGTCTCTTTCATTGTTACAAATATACAAAATCAGGTTTTTCGCCACCATATAAAATCCACTCATATAATTGTTTCATCTTCTTTGCAACCACCTCTGTGGAATAATTTTCTATTACTAATTTTCTTCCGTTTTCACCCATTTTTACCCTTTCCGTTTCCGGAGTATTTATGGCTACCTCAATTGTTTGAGCTAATGTATTCATATCATTACTCACCCACCAGCCACAATGATATGTATCCAATTCCTCCCAAGGTGTACCTTTTGATGCAATAACCGGTATTCCTAATGAAAGAGCTTCCGGAACCACCATCCCAAAATTTTCCGAATGGCTGGGTAACACTAAATATGATAATGAACCCAGTATCTTCTTCATATCATCACCCTGTAAAAAACCTGTAAATCGGATCCTTGAATCATCACCTGCTATTTTTTTTAAACTATTTTCATAATCAATATCTCCCGAACCAATTAATACTAAATTACAATCTTTAGGGTTTATTTTTTTAAATGCTTCTATCAATGCTTCTATATTTTTTATAGGATGGAATCGACCCATAAAACCAAGAGTTACACTTGTCTCTTTTTGATTAAACTTTTCTCTTCCTGATACATTCCTGATCGAATTAGGTATGATTGCTACCGGATTTTTTAACCCGAAAGTCCGGAAATGTTCCAATTCTTTACTTGAAGTTGCCTGCAAGCATGTTGCCATTTCCAAATCTTTTCGTTGAAACAAAATAGATGCTATTTTTTTCTTCCATTTTGAAACTTGTAATGCCTGAGGGAATAACATTCCATGAGGCGCAATTAAGCATGCCTTATGCTTCTTTACAGCCATCCGTAATGTAATATGACTGGGATAAGTCCATAGTGCATTGGCATGATACAAATCATACTCATTATGGTTTATAAGATATTCCTTAAAATTGTGGCTAAAGAGGAATGATGTAGATGTATCATCAGGTAATGCCTTAATAAAAGCATCTTCGGCAATTATTTTATTTCCCGGATTTTTTGAGAAAAAAGTCAAAACATCCACATCAACATTCATCTGTCTTAACCCATTTACCAAATTATAGGTACAAGTAGTCGGTCCGCCACTGTTTACACTTAATCCTGGTATAGTATGAAGAATTTTCATTAATCAGTATAATTTTTTAGCCATGGAGCTATAGGCTTCTCTTCGCTGGAGTAGATATGCCTCATGATAGATTCAAAATAATTTGCAGCTGATACTCCTGAAATATTATTTTCAGCCCATTCTCTTATTTTTAATTTTTCCTCTATGCAATAAGGCAAACTTTTCAGAAATCCTACAAATATTTCTTCCAAATTATTTTTTCTTACTGAAAAACATTTCCCCCGAAAGCCATTTAATAAAATAGAAGACCCGCAATAATCACTTGCAATGGCTGGGACTCCAGCCATTAGTGCCTCATTGACAACAGCTCCCCAGCCATCTTTATATCTGCTGGGTAACACTAATAAATCAGCTTCGTTTATCTTTTGTTGCACTTTATCATTGCTTAAGGTTCCCAAATAATCAAATTTTGTATTTTGTATCATTTCGATAACTTGTTCCTTCAATGGTCCATTCCCAATAATTTCTAGCTTGTTCAGCTTTTCTTCATATTTTCTACATATCGATATAAGCGATAATACGTTTTTGTTATCATCTAATCTACCTACAAAAATAACTGTAGGTAGGACTTTATGGCTAGTAGGAATCGGAAAAGATAATTTTTCAGTAAAATAAGCCCAGTCGAAAATTTTTTGTCGACTGAATCCCGTATGCTCATAACACCACCTTCCTTTTTCACCTATTGCCAATAGAAACTCTATTGAGTTGTTATAAAGCATCTTAAGGATTCTATATTTTATCCCTCTCAGTTTTCCCTTCCAACCTAGCCAATCATATGGTTCTAAAATTACTCCTAATCGTTTCTTCTGCCTTACAGCTATTTTAAAAGCCCTGGAAGCCAAATCGAATGAATCTATTCCAGAAAAGACATGAATAGCTTCAGGGTTTTCTATCATTTGATGAAAGTGGACTTCATCAGGAGAAACAACAATATCTGTTTTTCCAAAATTAGGATCTATCCATCCTTCTTGTGTTCGTTCTTTACCGATTGATTCCTCAACAACTAATGTTACCGGATATTTTTCCGCTAAATTACGAAGAAAAGCCGACTGATGAATACTTAATATATTTTGCCAGAAAACAAATTTCATATTTCAAAAATACTTACAAATAAAACAACGAAGGAGTAATTCATCATTAGTGACTTCTTCCAATACAAACTCATGCACTTTTCGTAAATTATCTGCTTATCAAGCATAAAGTAAGGATATATTTCGCTAAGATAAAAAACTACAATAAAAATCCAAATACTCCCGGGCTATTTCAGATGGATTATACTTGTGAACATTATTTAGCCCTTCGCTAATCAGTTGTTCCCGATATTCGGGTTGTTCTATTATCTGAATTAACGCCATCTTAATCTCTTCCGGGGACCTGGGATCCACAAAGGAAGCTCCTTTTCCAGCGACATCCGGCATCGGTGCCATGTTACTGGTAATAACCGGGCGCCCTACGGCCTGTGCCTCTATAATAGGCATACCGAATCCTTCTGACCATGATGCAAAATATAAAATATCACATAAGATGTATTTTTCTATTACCTGATCGTTTGTCAGATTATTTTCTATAGAATATTCCATTCCGTACCGATCCATTTTTTCGATCAACTCTCTTGAGGGATCGCCGACGATCATAAGCTGACAATGAATATCCTTTGCAGCTTCAATCAAACCGATCAGGTTCTTATGAATACCTGTTCCGATTTGAAGTATAACCGGTTTCATTTCGTTAAATACTTTGGGTATATATGTTAATTTTAAGCTTAACGGATCATTGATTATTATAATTTTTCGTGGATTTATTCTAAAATAATTTATCAAATCCATTTTAGTTAATTGGCTCACACATGTCATCTTCTTCATCTTCCAGGCAGGAAAAATAAAAAGAATAAGAGCAAGCATAAGGTTTTTGAAAGATCTTTTTTTATTTTTAAAATAACCGATATCATGAAACGTAAGGGTTGTTTTCTTTCGCGGAAGAAATAAGGATATGTAGTATATATCTCCCGTTATATGGTATATATCTGCATTTATATTTCTTATATTAAAAATATCACTTATCCATGACCCAGAGCAGGTATATAATACGGTAGTATGGGAAAGGTTCTCTATTTCTTCAGCAACAGTGTGAAAAACATTTTCCATGCTATGACCGCCTTTAAATTTCGGACGAAAAATATAACAAACTTTCATAAATCTTAATATTGTGATGCATTTTGCTTTTTTAATCTGTCATTACATAAAGAATGACATAGTAAATACCAACATTCTTCCTAAAAATCAATGTATTCAAACAGCATTACCAGCAATCTATGCACTCATATTTCTTCTTCAGTAAGAATATTATTTGATATATAACAGAAAACATACTACATAATTGCTTTATATAATTTTATCGCCCCATAATATAATAATAAATATAAGATAGAATATAGCAATTGGGGTAATATTTCATCTACAGATTTTTCCACATAATAGCATAAATTAATCGCCATTACGATAAAGTATGATTTTAAATAAATATCGTTAAATATTAATAATGTTCCTTTCATATATATATCCCATATACTCAACAGCATTAAAAACAGCAATATACATACAAAAAAACCGATAAATCCGTAATCCATTTTAGCAAACAATAAATAAGAATCCGCAATATCCGTATATACGCCTAATTCTTCTTCAATAAGAATTTGAGAACCTTTATATGATTTATTTGGAAATAAAATTTTGGGTAAAGAAAATGAAATAGCTGCTTTTGAAAGTTCTCCGTCACCAATATAGTCGTTATCAAAAGACAGGATGAATACCTGTAAAACATTAACTGAACGAGCATTAATGTTATTATCGTCCATATCCAAGGAATAAGAACTGGCTGTCAGGCCAAATACCTCTTTCATGCTATTAAGAAAAGACAAATTTCCCTGATATTGGGCATGAACCTTCATCCTGGATGACCGATATAAATTTACAGCCGGAAATACCAGGATGATAATCAATAAAATAACCGTCCCGAACGACAATAATCTTTTTATTGTTATTTTATCTCGGTAACAACTATAGTAGAAAAAAGCAGATAGAATGAAAGCGTTTAACATAACAGTACGGGAACCGACAAAAAGCAAAATGATAAATCCGCATAATGTTATCACATCAATAGCAGAGATAGGAATTTTTTTCCTTTTTTTAAAGAATAAATAGGATATAAATAATAAAATAACCGGAGATAATATTGTTTTAAAAAAACTATTTGTAAACATGGTCAAAATTGAAGCATTTGCCATCAATTCTTCCCGTAAACTTTCTCTGGTCATCGCATAATTATCTGCTGAAGCCATGAATCGATAGGAAAGATTTACCCAGCACAATAAACAAATAATCAAGAAAAAATAGGATATCTTCTTATTGAAAAACAATTGTTTATTCCACTCTCGAATAAATAAAGATATATTGAACAAATTTAAGCGATTGGATACTTTGGAGTTTGTCCATATAATATTTACGAATAATAAGCCGAATGCAAATAAAATATAAAAAAGATAAGCTCCAGTTTGAATAACAGAGTCATTAACTACAATGTCGTAGGCATAATCGCTTTCATCGGATATCAATGGGATTAAAACAAAATACAAGGTATGAAAAAAAAGGATGAGATCGAAGCAATTCAAATCACGCTTTTTCAGCAATTTTATTACCGGATAAATCACCGGGACGCCTGCAATTAATATGAGAAGGGTTAAGCTATCCATTATAATTATTTACATGAATACCTCTTTCCATTTTTTTTTAAAATGGTTATAATCTATTCCTAATAAAGATATAGACTTAAATGCATTACAGCCATGCTGGATATGAATCCCCGGATTATCCAGATAGTATTTCATCCCGGATATTAGAGATTCAATCGTCCGAGAATCACAAATAAAACCATCCCTTTGGTGTGTAATTAATTCCGGCATACCGCCGGTTGGAAATATAATACAAGGTTTGGCATATTGTTTTGCCTCGACTATAACATTCCCAAGAGCCTCTTCATAAAGAGACGGAACAATCAATACATCAATATTTTCAAAAAACAATGAAATATTGGTAATCTCTCTTAGAAAAATAATTCTGTTTTCATAATGATCTGGTATTCTTTCCTGTAGTTTTTGTGAAAATTCTTTATCGTATTCCAAACTGCCGGCTATGTAAAACAATAAATCATCATTGATTTTAAAAATTTCCAAAGCTGCTTCAATTAAAAAACCAACCCCTTTCGATTGTGTAATCTGACCTAAATAAGCAAATTTCATCGTTGCTTTTTCATTTGTATATTTCCAGGTTTCATCCGGACCACTCTCTAACCGGACTGGCGGATAATTGTAAATTACAACATCATGTTGGTTAATTCTTCCATTTTCTATCATTAGATTTTTGATATAATTTGAAATACATACACAAACGCTTACACGTTTACAAATGTAATATTTCCATACAAAAGCATTATATCTACGAAAAGATAATCCATTAACCGCTGGGACGTCACCAACACGATATAGTATCTTCCTCCTGAAAAACAGTAATACCGGATATAAATTATAAAAATCTATTTCTGAATTCATCAGTAAAACATGAGGTTTCACTTTAAAAAGGATTCTTAACAAGGATATATTAGAAATGAGCATATCCAGAGCGAATCCAAGTAATCGGAAACGAGACCTATTTCTTTTTGGAAAATTCGATTGATACGTGCGAAAGGAAGAAGTATATTTTTTTAACTGCTCATCAGCTTTTTTATTGATGATAATTGATAAAGAAATATCCTCATCATTCAATAAGTTGTAAACCTCTATGTTTGACCTTTCTTTTCCGTAAAATGCGACAGACGACAATATGGCTAAAACCGATTTTTCCATTTTTATTATGACTGATAGGTTTTTCCTACGCTAAATCTTGATTTATTTTAAAGAGCAAAAATCCCATACAACATTCCACATCTTTTCATTTTTTTCTAAAATAATCGGTTTTATTGCCTTTAACTTTTCCGAAACATCATTATGTGTTTTTTCCGAAAGAAAGTTCTCTACTTTTTTTAACATAGTTTCGGGATGAATTAAATCTAATATACAGTCGGATTGATGATAATCTTTAAACAATTCTTCATATTTATGACTCCAACTTGTAGCCAGACAAGGTACTCCCGAGTTTAATGCGCTTGCTACCCCATGAAACCGGGAAGAAATTACCAAATAAGATTGAGAAATGACTCCTTTCACTTCTAATGCCGTGAGTTGATCAACAATAGCTAAAGGTATTTTCAATTGTGTGTTTATAGCTTCACATAATCGGGTATCTTGTTGACCTTCATGATTCAAAAGAAACGGCGTTTTCCCGTTGTTTCTTATTATTCCTATCATTAAGCAGATTATAGAAAGGTAATCTTTTTGAGAAATAATTCCTTTATCGATCATTCTTTTATTCGGAATAATACAAACACCTCCTTTTAAAGATTCATATTGTTTTGGAAAAATCCCTTCAACCAATGCTGTAAAATCAGGATATGATTTAGTTTTATTTTTATCAACTCCTGTATTAATTAAATACTTATAGGATATTTTTTCACGTGCGAATATAATATCCGCATATGTGGAAATCATTTTTGCCATTTTTTTTCCGTAGATGGTTTCAAAAGGGCCGAAAGCCTGAGGTAGCAAAATGATTTTTGTCCCCTGTTCTTTTAATTTACGATAATACCTTTCCCATAAAAGTAAGTCAAAATCAGATCTTTTCCATTGATCGGAGAATTGAAATCCTCCCGCATCAAGAACGACATCAAGTCCTTTTACCGGATACTTGTTAGTAACCAAACTACAAGGAATGGATAACCGGTAAAGTATCCCAGGTATCTTTATTCGATTCAAAACAGGAAGCACTTTTTCCACAAAAGGACGTATCTTGAAATTTAACGATGTTTGAATATAAGACCTTTTTTCTCCTATACTATTATACAATACTTCTGCATCAGGATATTTTCTTTCTATTTCCTGCAAAATGGCGTAAAGCATTAACTCTGCTCCTTTATTTACAGTACCTGTTCCATCGATTTGTATTTTCATATGACTATTTTATTTCCGCCACAATTTGACCAATAAAACTGTTTTTATTATTTGTTTTACTCTTGATTTATACTTTTTTTTCTTTACCTTCTTTTTCAGATATCGAATAATTGCTTCACGTGGTTTTTTTTCAAGAGATAAATAATCACATATTTCTTTTTGATTATATATTGCAGGTTTATCTGAAATAAAAAAATTCAATGTCCCGGTATAGGAAGGAGTAAGAAATCCTAATGTTTCATAAGCTTCTATTGCGCCTTTCGTTCTTTGTGCCCTTTTTTCTATTCCCTGTCCGGTTGTTGCATCCTGATAGGATACCTTTCTAAGTAACGCTCTTTCCGACAACATAACATCGTCAATAAGTCCCTGACCTTTTTTCGTGCGGGTAATTACAAGAGACTCTCCTTTTTCTTTGTCAATACCTTTAATACCCCAAGGGTCGCCAAATACAATATCTGCATGAATATTCATTTTATCAAAACAAAGAAGACAACGCGGTGGAGCAAGGTAAGATTTTAAAAAATGCCTTTCAGATGCAGTAATTATTTCATATTTAATGTCATTGATGGTTCTGATCGTTACATTGGCGTTTTTATAATCTGGAGAAAATTTATCTTTATATATTATCTTGCATTTATCTTTTATCGGGGCCATTCCCAGAAGGAATCCATTCAAACTTTCTGATAAGTTTTGATCACAAATAAGTCCAAGCAAAAATGAGATATTTGAATATTTCCTAGGATTCCTCCCTTGTAATGAAATAATCCCTTGAATATGGCATGGAATTCCAATAACAGCAATACTTTTATAGTTTTGTGTAAACTTTAATGCACTTACTAAATTTACAGGAGTGTAAATTGATTTCTGACACATCCGGATTTCTTCTTTTGACCTGGCAATAAAATATAAAGCCGCAGGTTCGAAAGCATAATCCATTTTACATACAATGGCCGCGTCAATGTTTTCGTTATCAAACAAATATGATAATACCTCTGTGGCCATTCCACCACTTTGTGCATTGTTGTATATTTCTTCGTTGAATGTTTTTCCTACATATGCTTCAAGATATTCACCATAAAACGGATTTATTTCTTTCTTAACAATGATGTTCTGAATATCTATGCCGGGACATACAGAAAAACATATTCCGCATAAATTACACGCCTTATTATCAATTTCAGGAAGTAGTCGTCCGATTGAGGTGTATGTAAATTTTATAGCATTACTAGGGCATGATGTATCACATGCTCCACAACCGAAACACAAATTATTTTCAATTACATCTGTTATATTTTTCTTTTCCACTTATCTGTTAAAAAAACTAATTTTTTTCCGGATAGGTAATAACAATTTTTCTACAATAATTTTCTCATCATCGCATAAGCCTGTAAAATATGCAGTTACAATAAAAACAATAATTGAGACAGAAAAAGTTAATAAAAACCGAAGATTAAATTGAAATAAATATATAATTAATAAGCAAGAACTGATAGATAAACAAACAGGGAGAAATTCTTTTTTAAAAACTCTGTTAAAATACTCTTTTAATGATAATCCTGCTATCATTTTTAATGAGAGTAAGCGAAAACTTCCAGCAAGTATCTCTAATGAAACATAAACGATCAATACAGTCATAATAGAATAATTCAATCGCAACAAAACATAAGCACTCGGCAATATTAGCAGTTTAATAGAACCGACAATAATCATATACGATTTTATTTTACCTGTTGCCTGTATAGCAGATGTCAATCCTATGGTCAATTGATCTGTCATAACCGAAATTAACATAAAAGAACAAAAAATAACCGTATATTCCGGGATATTTCCCAGCCATAATTCTAGAACAGACGACATTTCAAAAATACACGGAATGGCTAATATTGCCAGGAGAAAGAATCCAAACTTACTTGCCATCATAGAAAGTCTGAGCATTCTCTGTCTATCATTGGCTCCCTCACTCTTCATAATTTGAGGATTCAATGCCCTAAGCATTGTTGCCGAAAAAAAATTCAATTGTCCGGATACTTGTTGCGCAATTCCATATGCCGCATTACCAATAGTCCCTAAAAACAGATTTAAAACTATTGCAAATCCTTGATTTCGTCCTAATCCGGAGAATGTTCCAACCAAATTCCATCCGGCAAAAGAGCCTAATTCTCTCATCAAGGTTCGATCAATATGATGTATTTTTATATCACACTCATCATATTTTTTTAAACAATAAAATGCATATAATAAGAAAGAAATCAAACTTATACATGCCATAAATAATCCGAAGAAAATTAACCTTTCATATTGTACAAAACATATTAAAGATAGTGCTATCACTAGTCTTAAGACAGCTTCGACAATACTGACAATCGCTATCCATAACATATTTTCATGAGCATTTAATGAAGCTGTAAATGGAACAGATAAGACGGTAAAAAAAACAGTTGCAGTCATAAAATGGTAAACCGCTTTAGCAGCCGAAATTCTCTCTTCCGGAATATTTAAAAACCCATTAAATAAAAAAAGTGCCGCTATCTGCAGTATTATTATGATGATAAATCCAATAATGATATGAAGTATCCAACTATTAGAAAATATCTTCTTTTGCATCGAAAAATTTTTAGTCCCTTGTTGATAAGAAAGATACCTTTGTGTCGCAGTTGACATTGCAACATTTAAGAAAGACAACATCACAACTGCACTTGCGATCAAATTAAAAATACCATAATCAGAGGCTCCAAGAGCATTTAATATTACACGGGTCGAATATAAAGTAACGCCTGCTGTGATCAGCATTTTAGCATATAAAATTCCTGTGTTAAAAACTACTCTTTGAGACGTTGATATTGACTTTTTCATCAAATTATCAATAGGTTAACTTTATCGTAATGAAGAATTATATGTTTTTAAGATTTTTCTTTTTTCAACTTAAGAAACCGAACAAATATATTTTACATATACTTCAGTCATACCGACTAATTTACAAATGTAATTTATTATTTTTGAAATTGTGAACTATCTGATATTAAATTATTATCTCCATTGACAATAAATGTATAAACTATTTAGCTTATTCTCAAATAAAGTTTTTTATTCTTAGATATTTCAAATATTTCTCCTATAACAACCATTTAAAGTACCGGATGTAATAATAATTTTACGAAGCATAGCATTTATTTTCTGATCAGAAATACTGTAGCTTTACCATTAGATAACAATAAGATGTAACACATATTTATTCGCGAAAAAAATAATTAAAATATAAATCGTGCTATTCGGATAAATATGATAATTGATCTTATTTTTCAACTTATCTAAATATCACTTTCATCTCTTATCCTTCAGAAAATATTCGGTTTCATGATTTAGATTAAAACCTGTCTTGCTTTTAACAAAAATAATCCTCAAAACTGAGAATACGGCATCGGCAATAACAACCGGTTTTTATTATTGGTAGCTGTATGGGCGTATTCCGGCAAATCTTTGATCCGGATCCAATCGGGATGCGAGCCAAATGCAGACCATGCTTTATCCCTGGTAGGTTTATCCTTATACCAGGTAAGGTAAACCAGTGCGGGCATACGCGGTCCGGCCAATACTTCGCCGTAACAAACAGAATTGATCCCCACCTGATCGAAAACGGCGATCTCATCTTTATTGAACATTTTTACCTTTCGTTGATTGGCTTCCTCATTGGGACTGTGGTATATACGAATTTCAAATAAGGTCCGGTCCTTATCGGGCATTTTTATTTTAGGGATCCTGTCAAAAGCTTCACATAAAAAAGTTTCAAAATTAGAGTAAAGTGGGTGAGGCGCCGTAGCATCAAAAAAAGGCTGTGCTGCTTTTCTGAAAACCTGATCCTTCCAGATATCCTGTTTTACTTTCTGAAAAGTCTTCATATCAGGATACACCAACAATAAATACCGCAACTCCTGATCTTCCTTTTTATACAGGGTAAATGCGCCGACAGAAACACCCAGACGGTTATATGCCGGGATCAGAGTGCTTTCAAAAAACCCGTCCAAACTCGTTCCGTCTCCGGTGAGTGTGTAGATGCGCCATTCATATATTTCCTTTTTAGGGGAAACCAGTGTTTCCGATGAAGATGCAAGAACATCGAACAATGCCACAAACAGGCATACCGTCATTAATACATATTTTCTATTCATTTTGGTGATCAATATTAAAGTTAAGTAATTATTCAAAATTATATCATACATATATGGAATCATTTTTTAACCTTCTTTTTCTTGATAAAAAGAAGCAAAAATCAAGGCTTGCCTCCTCAGCGACCAGCCACTACACGCTACGGGACGCCGGAAGAACTC
>JAISOY010000182.1 GCA_031275285.1 Bacteroidales bacterium
CTACAGCATCAATGACACCCTGTGGCATCTGGTCGAACGACACCCACTGCCTGGGTGCCTGCTTCTTAATACCATCCATGGAACGGCTCATCATCAGGATCGTTACCGGCGGATTAACAAACCGGTACACAATGACAGTAAGGATAGAAAATCCCGCCAGAAAAAGCAGGATCAGACCTGCCCATTTTAGTATTTTCTTCAATGAAAAACGTTTCTTCTTCACAACATCATTGGTTCAAACGGTGGTAAAATATGATGAAACCGATCAAAATTCAAGCCACAAATAAAATGAATAGATATATGGTATTATCAAAAAACACCTATAGAATCTACCCTAACAATAGAAATTGTCCTGACGTGGAAAGACTTTTTTACTAACTTTGAAGAATATAAGATGCTCCTTGGATATTTGCAAGCAGGCTTGCAACGCCTCTCGGCTTTTTATACATTTGTGTAATAAGTGAATACACTATTCTATTTTATGTGGCTGATGACCAGAAAATGAATAGATATTATTCCTTTAGGATTAAACTCCCAAACAGACTGAGAAAGTGATGTATGATATAATTCGGAAAAGATAAAATACTGACAATGAAAAGGGCAAATCTGATTTTTATGGGTTTTCTGATATGGATAAGCGGATATGCACAGGAACCATATGAATTCCCGGAAGGCTTGAGGCGGGTAAATATAGCCGGAAAATATGGCTATGTGGATCAAGCAGGAAAAGAAGTTGTTCCCGCAAAATATGACAATGCCGGCGACTTTTCCGAAGGGATGGCATGGGTAAGAATCAATGGTAAATCCGGTTATATTGACAAAACAGGAGAAGAAGTGATCCCTATAATATATGATAATGCAGGTAATTTTTCCGAAGGGCTGGCATGGGTAAAAATGAACGATCAATATAGCTATATTGATCAAACAGGAAAGATGTTAATTCCCAGGCATTTAATCGCAAGTTATAATTTTGTCGATGATTTTTCAGAAGGATTGGCGCGTGTAAGAACGAGAAGTAATAAATATGGTTTTATAGACAAAACAGGAAATGAGGTAATTCCTACAAAATATTACCAGGTCGGTAATTTTTCAGAAGGTATGGCAGTGGTAGCAAATATTGCATATACAAGTGAATCACGACAGCGAAAGTTCGGTTTTATTGATAAGGCAGGAAATGAGATAATTCCTGCAATATATGACGCGGTCGGTGATTTTTCCAAAGGACTGGCATGGGTAAAACTAACCTGGAAATTCGGTTATATTAATAAAACCGGAGAAGAAGTCATCCCTATAAAGTACCACCATATCGAATGGAAACCAGGAGATAGCCTGTTAAAAGTAAATTTGAACAAGAAATATGGTTATGTGGATATCACAGGGAAAGAAAGGATCCCTCCGGAATATGACTACATCGAATGGAAATCCGGTGATACCCTGCTAAAAGTAATGTCAAACAACAAGTATGGTTATATAAATATTATGGGAAAAGTGGTCATTCCGATTAAATACGACTGTATTAAACGGGCTCCCGGTCATTCCGGTGCAAAGGTCTGGTTGGACGGTAAAACCGGCTATGTGGATGAAAATGGAAAAGAAACTTCTCCTCTGGAATATCCATACAAGGATATACAGGTGATATGGGAAAGCCCGTTAATCTCCCATATAAACCTAATCAATCAAGTGAAGATGGATCAATTACCTGATAAACCTTCCTTCAAGATCGATCGGCCGTACCTGATCATTGAGTCCAATAACCATGGATGCATAGAACTAAATCTGATCAAATATTCGGAAAATAACTTTAATGAGCAATCTGTTAGTGATTTGAAGACTTTAATTGTCAGATATGATTACCCAGCTCTTTCACGCCTTTACCCTGACGAAGTAACATTAACAACCTCTTACAATACCATTATAATATATTTTGATATGACAAAAAAAGAACCTTTCGGATATGACTTTATCTTTGCCCCCCGTTTACCCGATGATGTGTTGCCCGGATTCACCTATGGGAAGACAAGCATTTACAATACCATACAAATAGTAGAATCCCGCTTAACAAAACAGAAACAGAAATAATGATCAGAACCATATCCTATCTTTGGAAAAATATCTTTCTTACCTGTCTGATATCATTAATGGCAGTTTTATCATACAGCAAAGATAAAGTTCCGGTAACCGGAACAATGAGGTATCTTGAAAATGAAAGGATCAAATTGGGCATCGATATCGACCTTGGTGGTGCCATCACCTATCTGGCCGATCAAACGAATGGTGGAGAAAATATGATCAATAGTTATGACTGGGGAAGGCAGATACAATTATCTTATTACAGTGGTCCATGGCCCTATATAGGGCCTAACGGAGAAGAGCCGGATCCTCATTGGCGGGGATTGGGCTGGAATCCGATACAATCCGGAGATGCCGGAGGAAACCGTTCTAAGGTGATTGAATTTGAATACAGGGGAAAACAATCTATGTACGTACGCTGTATACCCATGCAATGGCCACATAGGAAGGGAATTGCAGGAGAATGCGAATTCGAGTGCCTGTATACACTGGATAATAATGTATTTACCATCGAGGCTACCATTCACAACCAACGTCCGGATAGCAGCCAATACAGGGCCTGTACCCAGGAAATGCCGGCATTATATACCAACGGGAAATGGTATCAATTGGTGACATATCTGGGTGATCAGCCTTTTCAGGACAAACCGGTTACTGTTGTTGTCAATAAGAATGACCACAAAGGCTGGCCATGGGTACATTTTTACACGCCTGAACAGTGGGTAGCCCTTGTGGATGATTCGGGAAAAGGTATTGGTGTATTCCAGCCGGAAGTAATGGAGTTCAATGCCGGTTTCCATGGAGGTGACCCGGCCAAAGGACATGGTGGCACAAAAGATGCTCAAACCGGGCACATCGCTCCTACTGCGAGACAGATACTGGATCATAATATTAACTGGACTTACCGGACATCCTTCATCTTAGGAACGATAGAAGATATCCGGATTTATGCAAAAAAACACCGGAAGACCAATCCATACATTGAATGGGTTTTCAACCATACGCGCAATGGCTGGTTTTATGAAGGTCATATGAAGGATACTGGCTGGCCTTTAAATAATGCCTTGGACATTATTTTTGAAAAAAATGCAAAACTGGTGGGCCCTATTACCTTCTGGGAAGCCGGAAGAGCTTCATATCTGGAAGTTGAGGGAGTATTCCTGACAGCCGGTCATGAATTAAATGTCGAAATTATCATCCAACCGGTAGGTAAATCCGATGGCACAGATTGGCTGAATTGGAGTGAAGGAAATCATAGCACAGAAAAAGAAAGACAGGAAAAATTAACAAAATACCCAGTTACAGATGCTTTTCTGATAAATAAAAAAATACAGGCGGATGGAACCAACCGGACTTACCGCATACGGCTTTCTGATTCACCGCATTATAAAGGTGCCATGAAAAACCTTTCTGTAAAATTCCTGAATGACGGTACGGCACAAATAAAAAAGATAAAATTATGTAATTAAGATCTCAGTGTTATTTATTGTTTTTAAGTCACATTGAATAAGTTGATTATGTTTATTAAATATGACATTAATTGTTGGGTATTACTTAGAAAACGGCATAAGGAATGATTTTTAAACCAACTCATCTTTTTTTATTTCTTATACTTCACCAGAGCTTATATCCGGGCAACAATGACTATATAATCTCTGTTCCATATGACAATTTCTCCATTTTATTCGCAAAACTACGAATAGATGAATGTTGTATGTTGACAAATACAATAAAAACGAGAAGATAAAATGAGCTGTACGACAAAAATAATTGAGCCTGCAAGCAAAATAATTCTGATGGCTACCTTCTAATTTTGCAGGAAACAATAAACCAACAATCATGAAGAAGACATTCATCATACTGATAAGTGTATTATTGGGTATGAATCATCATTTAAATGCAAAGAATATGGAATCACTGGATAAAAAGCAACAGACAATAGTCGTTATTGCCGCCCATACGGCTGCAGGTAATCCCGATGCATTAAAAACCGGACTGAGTAAAGGACTTGATGTGGGATTAACGGTCAACCAGATCAAAGAGATACTAGTGCATCTCTATGCCTACACGGGATTCCCACGCAGCCTACAGGGTATCAACACTTTTATGACAGTATTGAATGAACGTAAAGCCAAAGGCATCCACAACGAAACCGGCGCTGACGCCTCTCCCATAACCGATCCGAGGGATAAATACGCACGAGGCAAAGAAAACCTTGAAAAGTTAACCGGACGGCACGAGACGCAAATAACAGGTGCCAATGCTTTTGCCCCCGCCATTGACCAGTTCCTGAAAGAACATCTTTTTGCCGATATTTTTGAACGGGATGTGCTGACTTTCCAGGAACGGGAACTGGTCACCATCTCCGCTCTATCGGCAATGAAAGGCGTAGAGCCGATGCTTCAATCACATATCAATATGGGTATGAACACAGGGCTTACCGAAAAGCAACTGGATGAAGTAATGACCCTGATCGGTTCCGCCATAGATACCGGACAGGAAAAAACAGGACGCCAACTCCTGAAACAAGTAACCGAAAGCAGAAACAATAAACAATAAACAATAAACAATGATAAAAAAGCTTAGTATCCTCCTGATGATAGGTATGAGTATTGTATCATGTAATAACCAACGAAAAAACAAAAATATGGAAACCAAAGAACAACACACGGCAATATTTCCTAAAGGAACATCCGGATCGTCCGACTGGTTCACAGGTACAGTATATGTACAAGGATTAGTGAATCCAGAAGAGATAGAAGGGCTCTACTCTGTAGGACAGGTCACTTTTGAGCCGGGCGGTAAAACCAACTGGCACACCCACCCCATCGGACAGGTGCTCCTTGTCACCGAAGGGCGCGGATTCTATCAGGAACGTGGCAAACCTGCCAGGGAACTGGCCAAAGGCAGTGTGGTAGTCATCCCTAAGGATGTGGAACACTGGCACGGAGCATCGGCAGATACGAAACTCGTCCATATTGCCATTTCAAATGTGCAAAACGGCAGTGCAGTAACCTGGATGTCGCCTGTCAACGACAAGGAATATGCTGAAGTCAACCAATAATCAATGAATGCCTGAATGAAGACTATCAGGTATTCAAAAAACTTATATTTGTAAAAAATACCACCATGGAACAACAACATAAAGAATCGTTATTTTTTAATTATTCCGATATCTTCTTCAGTTATTATTTCAAGGATGATACCACCTGTGCAAAGATGCAGCTCACCCATTCCCTGACTTATGTGTATTCAGGAGAAATGATTATCGATTATATGGGTGAGAAAACAGTCATTGGTAAAGACGAATGTGCTTTTATCCGTCGTGATGTCCGTACGGTGATGACCAAACAGGCCAAAGACGGAGCATCCTACAAGGGTATTTTCCTGATGTTCAAACGAAATTTCCTGAGGAATTTTTATCAGCAACTCGAAAAGAAAGGTATTCCCAAAGAGTCCGACAAGATTACCCAAAGTGTGGTAAAGCTGCCGCATACCCCCGAAATAACCAGCCTCTTCCAATCAATGACCCCTTATTTCGATCCATCGGTAAAACCCAGGGATGAATTCATGCAATTGAAACTACAGGAAGGCGTTTATGCGCTTTTGAATATAGATAACCGATTTTATTCCACCCTCTTTGATTTTACCGAACCCTGGAAAATCGACATCCTCGATTTCCTGAACGAAAACTATATGTATGACCTGACTATGGAAGACATCGCCACTTTCACCGGACGAAGCCTGGCTACCCTGAAACGGGATTTCAAAAAAGTAAGCCATCTTCCACCACAGAAATGGCTGATAAGAAAGAGACTGGAAGCCGCACACGAAAAAATAAAATTTGAAAACCAGAAAGTAAAAGATGTCTATGTGGATGTAGGATTCAAAAACCTGTCGCATTTTTCCAAGGCTTATAAAGAGGTATATGGTTATGCGCCCACAAAGTAGCATGGATGGTTCATTCTGGAGAAACCATCATTCAAATTCCCTGAGTATTTAAATCTATCCGCACCACTTTTTTATTCATCAATGTAAAGTGGGGTGGTATTGATTTTTTTGATATATTCCTGCCGGGTATCGTTGGATATCATAGGGTAAAATTAACCTGTACAAAGATATAGGTTAATTAAAATGATACTATTTTTGATCCGGTATTTTAAATTATATGCAGGTATCCTGATGATGAAATCCATTCCACGATACGATTTTTATAAAACTAAATACGGGGAAGAACTCCTGATCGATGTGGTCAGTTTAAATTACATCAAAAAATATGTTGAAATTCATCCTGTCCATACCCTTTCTTATTTTGATATTACCTTTATCGAAGAGGGTACCGGCTGTGTCAGCATCGACCATAAAAAGTATGCGGTGCGACCGGGCGATGTTATTTTTTCGATACCCGGTGCGATACGGGTATGGGAGGAAAACCACCAACTGAACGGCTATGCACTTATTTTTGAAGAGGAATTCCTTCTTTCCTTTTTCAATGATCCGCTATTTTTACAGCACCTCGCATTTTTCAGCCCACAGAAGATTTCAGATAAAATAAACACCGGGACCCTCCAAACACGGATCGATTATCTACTCCGGAATATTATTGCCGAGATAAACCATGATACATCAAAAGACAAGCATCTGTTGAGGGCTTTGCTCTATGAGATGCTAATACTGTTGAACCGGGAATATAAGGAACAGAATAAATTCGCCGATACTTCAGAAAGAATGTCAAACCGACATGTCGATGCATTCATTTCACTTGTGAATAAATATTATAATAGAAATCACGATACACGATATTATGCGGATAAATTATGCATCACCCCCAATTACCTGAATGAAGTGGTGAAGAAAAGCATAGGGATCAATGCCAAACTTTACCTTCAAAACAGGATACTCTCTGAGGCCAAAAGAATGCTGGTCTATACCCACCTTACCGTTTCTGAAATTGCGGAACAACTCAATTTTGACAATACTTCCTACTTCATCCGCTTTTTCCGCAAACACACTGGTGTGACACCTCTCCAATACCGTGAAAACACAAAACATTGAAAAGTGTTATTTTCTCCTTTGTTTGTGTTCTATTCGAGCAGACAAACTGTCCTATTTTTGCGTATTATCAACCCAATAATCAGAATGAATATGGAAAACGAAAAATTGAAAGCCAGCATTATTGAAATGGAGAAAACCGCACTGGAAGAATGGAATAAAGGCAATCCATCGGGATATCTGGATATTTACGCCTCCGATATTACCTATTTTGACCCGATCCAGGAAAGAAGAATTAATGGGTTAGAAAAAATGAAAGTACTTTATGAAACTATTCGGGGAAAGGTAAATGTAGACAAATATGAAATGATCGACCCTGTTGTCCAATTATCAGGACAAACAGCCGTACTCTCCTATCATTTATTTTCGCATGTAGGAAACGATATATGGAAATGGAATTGTACCGAAGTGTTTCAGTTAAATGCCGATGATCAGTGGAAAATTATTCACAACCACTGGTCGCTGATTCAACCCCAGAAATAATGAGGTATATGGCCTTGGTTGCTCTTTTCGTGCTTCCAATACACAGTTTCAATGGTTACACAAAGCAGAAGGGAACAAAAGATCCAGATACAGAGAGAGATCATGTAGTATTAGACGATTACCTCATCCATGATCTATCTTTTGGTCAGTGTTGACATGGATGGGGTATCCTCCTCTCCTTTCGCAAAGAGGACAGGAATAAAAAAGCGATATTGTTTTTCTTCTTATTTTATTTTCATCCCATTCAAATGTTCTTTCACTTCCGGTGTGATCCGGAAACTTTCCCGAGCCTTCTGAATGGCTTTATTATGGACAAATTGTGAGAAAACCATTTGTTCCAGCTTAGATACGGTCTTATCATAGAATTTGATCAGTCCATAGCTGATGGCCCATGCAATTGCCATATCCACGTAATACTGTCCCTGAGGCACCTCCGACATATGCTTCAATGCATGGTCTATATGCTTTTCATCCATGTAATAGTCCATCAGGAAAATAACAAACACACGTTTCGTAAATTCTCCTTCATGCGTCTTGAGCGGCAGGAAATGAGTCAGCGCTTCCTCCGGATATTTTTTGAATATTTTTAGTGCCGAAATGATCGTATCCACATGTGCCCAATTATCGAATTTCAGGATCAACGGATCCAGATAACGGAACAACATCTCCAATGAAGGCTTATTTAGTTGTCCCAGCACCAATCCATACAGCAGAATGTGTTCGTATTTGTCATATACAGCATTTTCCAGATAAGTTTCTATTTGCGGACCAGTGGATAATTCTTTCGCCAGTTTTTTCAATGCAGGCATACGGATACCCATTATTTCATAATTAGTGGGTATGATCCTTTCGTTGAATAGTTTATAATCACTCTCTGCCAATGCCTGGAGTTTCTGATCGATTGAAGTATTCATATGCTTGTCACCTATTGTTTTGTTACTATTTTCATTTACCGGACAAATATACGGTTTCATTTGAATAAGTCGGATTGTTCATAAAGTCAGAAAGTGGATTCCGGTAGCTTTTTGCGGAATACTTTTTATCTGTTTTTATTTCTTATTTTTGTATCAAAACCATGCGTTTGAATATTTTTAGTGCCGAAATGATCGTA
>JAISOY010000183.1 GCA_031275285.1 Bacteroidales bacterium
GCGATATTACCGATATGCATGAGAAGGAAGAAGCCCAGAAAAAAATGGAGATCACTGCTAAAGCAGCGGAAGAGAAATATAAAATTTTGACCTCTCTTCTTCCGGAGATCATTATTGAAACTGATACTACCGGCAGATTAACATTTGCCAGCTTAAGGACCATAGAGGTTTTCGAATATGGATCAGACCTATATACAAATAACTTATGCCTTCATGATCTTATCATCAGGAAAGACCGGGAACGATGTAAAGATTTTTTCAAAAAGACTATAGCCGGTGAAGTTATATTGGAATCGGAGTATACTGCAATCACTAAGAGTGGATATAAATTTCCTGTAACTATCCATGCTACCCGGATGTACTCTGATGGTGAAGTGGTAGGCTTAAGTGTTGTCATGTTTGATATTACCAAGGAAAAGCATGCAGAACGTAAAGCTTTAAGCTATCAGGAGAATATGCTCTTTTTGTCCAATTCTGCATTGAAGTTCCTTACGTTTTCTGATGAGGATGACATATTTATTTTTATCGGTAAAAGTATTTCGAAAATTGTACCGAAATCTGTCGTGATTGTCTTTTCATATGATCAGGGTAACAATATTTCCAACATTCGTTATATATCCGGCATACATTCCCAAACACAACGAGTCATTACAGCTTTAGGTAAGCCCCCTGAAGACTTTTTGATCGAATTGCCACGGAAATTCAAAAATAAGTATTTATCAAAAAAGATACTGATGAGATTGAATGGGTTGGAAGATGCTGTGGATGAAAACTGGCCGAAAGAACCGTTGGAAGAAATCCAGAAAATACTTCACTTACATGATTATTTTGCAATGGGGATGTCACGTAGGGGAAAGCTATACGGAGGTCTTTTGTTGGCAACCAAAACAGATGACGAGACTGTAGAAACACAGCTGGTCGAAACATTTATTTATCAGGCGGGAATAGCTCTTCATCGGAAACAAGTTGAAACAGAATTAATGAGAGCCAAACTAGCCGCCGAAGAATCTGACCGGTTAAAATCCGCATTTTTGGCAAATATGTCGCATGAAGTACGTACTCCTCTTAATGGAATACTGGGACTGGCACAATTGCTGTTAAAAACCGACATTGATAAAACCACCCATGACGATTATGTGAAAATGATTGTTGAGAGTGGAAATTCATTGCTTTCTTTAATTGAGGACATCATGGATGTTTCAAAGATCGAGGCCAAGCAAATGAAAATAAAATATAAGCCTTTTAAAATAAATGATTTAATGGATCAGTTGTTTTCTGTTTTTCTTGCTAACCCGCTTTATGTCCAGAAAAATGAGGGAAAACAAAGGATAGAATTGAAATGCAACAAGCCGGTTGAAAACCTTACTTTATTGTCAGATCCTGAGAGGCTTCAACAGATTTTAATCAATCTGATAGGGAACGCCATAAAATTCACTCAGGATGGTACTGTTGAGTTTGGTTATGAGTTAAAAAAAGACAAGATACTTTTTTATGTCAAGGATTCCGGTATAGGTATCCCTAAAGATAAAGCTGAGAAGATATTTGAAAGATTCATACAGGTTGATAGTACTTTAGCCCGTAAATTTAGCGGATCAGGCCTGGGATTGGCCATTTCAAAAGGATTAATAGATTTGCTTGATGGAGAGATATGGGTTGAGTCAGACCTGGGTAAAGGTTCTACCTTCTTTTTCACTGTTCCTTATTATACTACTTCTTTCATTGAAAGTACCTTACAGCCAGAAAAGGAAAGCCCTGTATATTATGACTGGGAAGGTTATACCTTATTAATGGTTGAAGATGATAAGATCAACAGCAGGGTAGTGGAAGCTATGTTGCGAAATACGAAAATAAAGGTCATTCATGTGGATAATGGTAAAAAAGCCATTGAAACAGTCAGGGACCACCCGGAAATTGATATAGTTTTGATGGATATGCATTTACCCGAATTGAGCGGGTTGGAGGCAACCAGGATAATTTTAAAGAACAGGGCTGATCTTCCGGTTATTGCACAAACAGCGAATGCGATGTCTGAAGATAAAGATCGCTGTATTGATGCTGGTTGTGTCGATTATATTGGTAAGCCGATTAATATGGATGACTTATACTTTAAAATATCCAGGTATCTTCCGGAACGGAAGTCCTAGTAACGACCGGATTCAAAATAATTGATATTGTATATTGTTTTTGCGGTTATTGTTTTTTTCTATGGAATACTTTTAGTATGGCTATGGTCCGGATGGCGTAGGCTGCCGGTGTCCAAGCCGGTGGATTCGTCATATTTATCAGTAAAGATTACTGTAATTATACCTATGCGTAATGAAGAAAAGCATATTGGCGGATTACTTCAGGATTGTATCCATCAAGAATATCCACGACATTTATTCAAGGTACTGGTAGTTAATGATCATTCTTTTGATCAATCTGTATTTGTAGTGGAGAATTTACACGCTACAGGGGGTAACATAACCCTATTACATCTTCCGGAAGGTATGGGAGGGAAAAAGGCCGCTTTGTATTATGCATTGTCTCATGCTGATGGAGAACTTATTGTAACTACTGATGCCGATTGTAGATTATCTCCCCGATGGTTATCAGCTATTGCAGCGTGTTATGAAAATTCCCGTCCCGAAATGATCATAGGTCCTGTCATTTTCAAAGAAACAAATACTTTCTTTAGTAAATGGCAGGCACTGGAATATCTGAGTTTAACCGGAAGTGCGGCAGGAAGTGCATCATGGACGCATCCGGTTATGTGTAGTGCTGCTAACCTTGCTATTAAGCGGGAAACGATGCTGTATTATGATTATATTTATAAAAACACATTAGCTTCGGGGGATGATATGATGATGATGATGGAAATAAAAAAAAATGCCGGGCAAATCAAATATTTGAAATCATTGGATGCAACAGTGATGTCTTTTCCCTCTGATGGCTTAAAAGAGTTCATACATCAACGTAACCGGTGGACATCGAAGAGCGTAAAATATACGGATCCGGATGTTATCATTGTTGCTCTCATCGTATTTTTGGTTAATTTTTCCATCCTGTGTTGTTTTTTTATCGGGTTGTTCCGTACATCATACTTGTGGTTTGCTCTCATAATGTGGCTGATAAAAATACTGGCAGATCTGCCCTTTTTGTATTCATTGTCCCGGTTTTGGAAAAGAAAAAAATTAATCCGGATATTTATTCCTACGCAATTGATCTATCCATTTTATATCGTATCTACAGTATTTATGGGGATTTTATCACCAGTGTATTGGAAAGGAAGAAAAAGTTAGTTGATTATTTTATGATGATCGGAAATATTTTTTAAATATAAACGCAACGTTTTCTTTTTTTTCCGTCATAATAGTAATCAATGAGGTTTGGTTATGGAACGAGGTTTGGTCGCTTATTTATTATGCAGCCAAGCCTTTTTTCGTGTCAATGAATATTGGAGCACTATGAGTGCTTTTCCTGTTCATTTTTGCGATAAACATAATTAACACCGTATTCTTTACATTTTTCTCTCATTTGATCGTCGGGAAGATCAGAAAAATGCTTTTCAACTTCATTCCATATACATAAGATGATCTCATCAGCCTGGGTACGTTGTTCGGCAACATCATTCAATATCCGTACATTGTTTTTTTGATTGATTTTTTTTGCCCTGTAAGCATCCAGAAATTGCTCATACCTGACTTTAACAACAGCAATAGTAGGATTGGTGATAGGGCTCATACCTTTTCTTACCCGTTCCATCTCTCCTGAAATCACTTGTTCTCCCCATTTGATCAGTTCTGCTTCGGTATTCATTTCCGGGACTTTGTTATCATGTTCCTTAATACCATAAAATGAACGGATACTATTGGGTAATTCCCCACGGGCAATGGCCATATTCATTACCTGTATAAAATGAGAGATATATAGCTTTACTTTTTTATAACTCGATGGGTATTCTTTATTTTTAGCAACAGTACTGGCGTATGTATTTTTATACAACCGCACAGTCGACTCGAAATGGGAAAGAAAACCCTGTACGCGGTTAAAGGTACTCTGGGAAAATGCCAATTTGAATGGGGGCAGTTCTTTTCCTTTTAAAAATGCCTGATTTAATGCTTTTAGCCTAGCGACATCGGTATTAGGGAGTCTTCTATATGGCATATCAGTACTATATTTGATTTGATAATCCGGATTTTCTTGCGAATGTATGTAATTTTTCAACATAAACAAACATATTCGTATTTTAAATTAAAAAATTTGATTGCATTTTATTGACGAAACGTACTATTTTTTATATATAATGTAGGATACTTTCAGGAAAAATGCTTTTATACGGATTATCTTTGTGGCTTTTTCAATCATTAAGATAAGAGATGGATGCTACCAATAAAATAATTGTTGTTGCACTGGGAGAAACTTGTTGGGAAGAAAAGATGGCAAAATTTTATAATAGTGAAAGTGAGATCATTGAGATCGGAGTTTGCCTGTTGGATCCCCGGAGGGGTACTATTACCCGGAATAAGGCAATTCTGATAAAACCGGAAAAATCCGAAGTTAGTCCTTATTGTACGCGTATTACGACTATTACACAATATTTATTGGATAAGAGGGGGATACTTTTTAAAAAGGCGTGTGCCCGATTAAAATCTGAATATAAAACACATCAATACATCTGGGCCAGTTATGGGAATCATGATTTTGAAGCATTGGGAGATCAATGCAAAGAACAAAACATAGATTTTCCTTTGTCACAGAACCATATCGATGTACGGGAACTATTCAAAAGAAAGAAAAAATTACGAAAAAGGCCTTTAATGCACGAAGCGTTACAAATATTAGGATTACCCTTGGAAGGGACATATCATAGAGGGGTAGATGATGCCCGGAACATTGCAAAGATTTTATATTGGTGTATTTCTGAAAAAATCATGAATGAAAAAAGATTTTGGTTCTTGTAGCCTATATTTATAAAAAAACATGGACAATTCCAGTTGCCCATGTTTTTTCTTACTAAAAGGGGTTTGTTAATATAAAAAGCTTAACAAAATACCTGCTGCACCGGCGCTACCGATCACCCCTGCCACATTCGGTCCCATGGCATGCATCAATAGGTGGTTAGTTTTATCATATTCCTGTCCGATAACCTGAGACACCCGCGCACTATCCGGAACAGCAGAAACTCCTGAGTTGCCGATCAACGGATTGATCTTATTCCCTTCTTTCAGAAACAGATTAATAAATTTCACAAAAAGGACGCCTGCAGAAGTAGCAATAACAAAAGATGCTGCACCTAAGGCAAAAATACCTATTGATTTTGGAGTCAGGAAAGCTGTTGCCTGGGTGGAAGCTCCTACAGTAAGACCAATCAAAATGGTCACAATATCAATCATCGGTCCACTGGCCGTTGTTGCCAAACGTTTGGTCACACCGCTCTCTTTCAGTAGGTTGCCAAAAAATAACATGCCTAACAATGGTAATCCAGTAGGAACGATAAAACAAGTCAGGGTAATACCAATCAACGGGAATATAATTTTTTCCGTTTTAGATACCTGACGCGGTGGTTTCATTCTTATCAGACGTTCTTTAGGTGTGGTAAACAACCGCATAATCGGAGGTTGTATTACCGGGACAAGCGCCATATATGAATAAGCCGAAACAGCTATGGCACCTAGTAAGTCCGGAGCCAGTTTTGATGCAGTAAAAATAGCCGTAGGCCCATCAGCACCACCGATAATACCTATAGCTCCTGCTTCTGCTGGCGTAAAGCCCATGAGCAAAGCAATTGCATATGCCCCGAAAATACCGAATTGTGCCGCAGCACCGATCAGCATAAGCTTTGGGTTGGAAATCAATGCCGAAAAGTCCGTCATTGCCCCGATTCCCAAAAATATCAAAGGTGGATACCAACCATTTTGTACCCCATGATACAGGATATTCAATACACTGCCCGACTCGTAGATTCCTATCGAAAGCCCCGGATAAAAAGGAATATTTCCTATGATCATTCCGAATCCGATGGGAATTAATAGTAAAGGCTCGTATTCTTTAGCGATAGCAAGGGCAATAAAAATCAAGCCTATGCATATCATGACCAAATGTCCCCAGGTAAAATTCGCGAATGCGGTATACTCGAAAAACTGAAACATTTGATTCTTTACAAAGTCGAGAAAACCCGAAGATGCCTCTAATGTTACCATAATTTTATTCTCCTATAACGATTAACACATCTCCTTCCATAACAGCGCTACCTTTACTGATCTTTATTTCACTGATAGTACCTGCTTTGTCGGATTCTATATTATTTTCCATCTTCATGGCTTCAAGCATCAAAACCTTGTCACCTATACTGACTTTATCACCTACTTTTACAAATATTTCTAGTATAGTCCCCGGAAGCGGAGATTTGATAGTGCCTGTTTTTGATGTTGCTTTGACCGCCGCCCCCTGGTCTGTCGATGGGACAGCTACCGGACGGACTAATTTTGGGGTTTTCGGTTGTTTAATTTCCTTATCAACAATTACACTGTAGGGAGTTCCGTTTACTTCTAATTGTATGGTTTGTTCCTCAACACTGTTGATTTC
>JAISOY010000184.1 GCA_031275285.1 Bacteroidales bacterium
ATGTATAAAAATACGCAATCGATTGCGTATTTTTATACATATACCATTAATTATCAATACGTTTGCCCGTCATCTTATCGAAAAATTTACTGATTCCCAATACCATTACACCAAAAGATACAGCGATCAATATAAAAAGCATATTGATTTCCCCATCTGTATTGAAAGATAATTTCAACATTATAGTAGATATGATGAATCCTGAATTCCTGATTACCTTGCTGAAACTTTCCGTCAGCCTATAAGTGAACAATAACAGCAATACTTCCGTTAATATCAAGGCAGTAAAGAATGTACCAAAAAAAGTATTGCTCATTTCTTTTAATACTGAAACCAAATTATTCAGCGATAAAGAAGGAAAATGATATAATTCAATAAAACTGGCCATGAAAACAAAAATAAAGACGGCAAATAATATCAAAGAAAGTACTTTTTTGATCAGAATAAAGTTTTTTTCTTTATTACTACAGGCCGATTCATCAATTCGGACATGTTTATAACCAGACAATTGATAAAAACAGAAAATCAGTAGAAATAATAAAAGCAAACCGCCAAATGTCCATAATAATCCGGAAATATTATTGACATCATACACTCTTTCCATGGAAGATAAATTGGCCAGATCATCAAATGTTCTCCGAATAAGTATAATGGCTATGATTTCATATTGTTTTGCCAGGTAAGTTGTGATTGATTCTGTCAGATAATAGATCAGCAAATATATTTCATATAAAAGTAAAAGAGAAAACGGAGTATAAATAGCGGCTAATAAATTCGGAGGACTTCCGTTTGTTGTGTAGAAATGAACAGGAATTATTCCCCAGTTTATAAATATTATCGCCAGCGAATGAAGGATAAATAATATGATCGCAGCAAAAAAAATGATCCTTGCAAAAAGAATTTTCCTCGGTGCCGATAAAAAAAATGAATATAATTTATTAATATACCTAGCAATCATTATAAATGTCGTGTATTTTTTTTAGATATTATTTATTCCGGGGACTCTTAAAAAATCCCAGCATAAATGTACCAAAATAAATCCGGATGCACAAATCTCCATAAAAATCCATACTTTTGTATTCATTAGAAACTCAATGATAGTGAAAAATACAGTGAAAAATTTCTGGATAATACTATGGTTGTTTTGCATTCTAACCTCTTCGTTTGGCAATGAAAACCCCAGCAAAAACCCGGAACCGGCCAGGGTCAAAAATGTCATCATCATGATCGGTGATGGAATGGGTGTGGCCCAGGTATATGCAGGATTAACCGCAAACAAAGGTAACCTGAATCTTGAACGATGCCGCCATATCGGCTTTTCAAAAACTTATTCCGCCAATAATTATATCACTGATTCTGCTGCAGGAGGAACTGCTATTGCCTGTGGCATAAAAACGAACAACAGCATGATCGGCATGGACCCGGATAAAAAAAGTGTCAAATCTATGCTGGAATACGCTGCTGAATATGGAATGTCAACAGGAATTGCTGTCACTTGTGAAGTCACCCACGCCACGCCCGCTTCATTTTATGCACATCAACCACAACGTGATATGGAAGAAAAAATCGCAATCGATCTTTTGAATTCGGATATCACAGTTTGCATCGGTGGTGGACGTAATAAACTTGAAAAACGTTCAGACAAACAAAATATTACCGAGCAAATGAAATCTAAGGGCTATCAAATTGCTTATAGTATGGATGAGGTGAAAAAGGTTGAGTCGGGAAAGCTACTCGGATTAATGGCTAAAAACCATCTGGGTTCTTTTCCTGGCAGGGGAAATATGCTTCCGGATGCTGTACAGACCTCTATCAATATATTGAAAAAAAATACAAAAGGATTTATATTGATGGTAGAGGGATCACAGATCGATTTTGGGGGACATACCAACAATACAAACAGAATTACGAATGAAATGCTGGATTTTGACAGCGCTATTAAAGTGGCATTGGATTTTGCAGAACAAACTCCCCAAACACTGGTGATCATTACGGCTGACCATGAAACAGGAGGTATGACTATTACCGGAGGCAACTTCAAAAAAGGAGATGTAAAAGCTAAATACACATCCAAGAGGCATACCGGAGTTATGGTACCTATATTTGCTTTCGGAACAGGAGCTGAAGAATTTACAGGTATTATCGAAAATACGGATATCCTGCCGAAAGTCCTTAGTTTATGCGGTATTAAATAATTAATATATAAATTTAATCAACTAAATCGACCATACTTGTTAAATATTAATGAAATTCGTTCCGATTTTCCTATACTGAACCAAAAAGTATATGGAAAACCTGTTGTTTACCTGGATAATGGGGCAACTACCCAAAAACCCCAAATAGTAATCGATACACTTGTACGAATGTATTCCGAACTAAATGCCAATATACACAGAGGAGTACATTATTTGAGTGAACAGGCCACCGAAGCATACGAAAATGCACGGAGGACTGTCCGTGATTTTTTGAACGCGGAACTATCACAGGAGATTATTTTCACTTCCGGAGTTACATCCAGCATAAACCTGGTTGCATTTTCATATGGCGAAAGGTTTATCCAACCCGGGGATGAAGTAATTGTATCTACCATGGAGCATCATTCGAACATCGTCCCATGGCAGATGATGTGCGATAGAAAAAAAGCCCGTTTGAAAGTAATACCGATCACGGACAAAGGTGAACTGATCATTGAAGAATACAATAAATTATTATCTCCAAAGACAAAAATAGTTGCCATAACACATGTGTCTAATACGCTCGGTACGATTAATCCGGTAAAAAAAATCGTAGAAATGGCTCATGATGCTGGCGCCCATGTGCTCATTGACGGTGCACAATCTGTACAACATACAAAAATTGATGTACAGGAAATTGGATGTGATTTTTTCGCTTTTTCAGGACATAAATTGTATGGACCTACCGGCATCGGCGTTTTATACGGACGCAAAGAGTTACTGGATGAATTGCCGCCATATCAGGGTGGCGGGGACATGGTCAATTGTGTTACTTTCGAAAAAACCACTTATAACGAATTACCTTTCAAATTTGAAGCGGGAACAGCCAACTACATAGATGCCGTTGGATTGGAAAGTGCCATTAAGTATATTGACTCTATCGGTTTGAAAAATATTCATGAATACGAACACGACCTAATGCTCTATGCCCGTGAAAAAATCAACCATATTGACGGGATACAGATATTCGGTGATGCTGAAAATAAAATTGCTACTTTTTCATTTCTCCTGAAAAATATACACCCTTATGATACCGGAATGGTACTGGATAAAATGGGAGTAGCTGTCCGTACAGGTACGCATTGCACACAACCATTAATGCAGCGGTATGGAATTGAAGGAACTGTCCGCGCTTCAATGGTATTCTATAATACACGGGAAGAAGTAGATCTTTTGTGTGAAGGATTAGAAAGGGTAAAAAAACTTTTCAACCAAAATTTTGTATAAGGATCTTGAATTTCATAAGGCTTTCCTTTAAATCCTCATAAGAGATTCAGGTTAAAAGCCATTTAGTGGTCTTATATTTAACCGATCACATCCCCTTCAAACCCTCCCCTGACCGGAAGAATAGGGCTTTGAGGCTGACGGCATTATTTCAAAGACGGGTCGAATTCGACGCCGAAAGCTGTAATAGCATTTTTTAACAGGGAATCGATACCTGCGGCTCCGGCAGCATCGTACTGTTTATAATATTCATAGAACCATTTATATTGATCCGCCCACTGTGGTAAAAATATTTTCGGCTTGGTCCTAAATATATCGTCTTTCTTCTTCTCGATAAATGTTTCGAAGGCTATATAGATAATGTTGTTATCTAAATTGAATTGATTGTTAATCTCTTTGTTAGCATACAGCGAATCGATAACTGGTTTAATAGTGAATATACCGATCTCGTGAATTATAAGGTCATAAACGTAATTGATCGTGCTTTCATCGGCAGTTATGCCGAAATTATTGCGTACCGGGCTAATGTCGTTTGCGGATGGGAGACAGTCCAGTTGATTGGCATATGATAGTACCAGCTCCTTTTTGTCTTCTGGATATGTCAGTCCCAGGCCCTTTTCCCATTCCGAAATCGGATCGTGCCCTTCGAACTTGTCTTCCAGTTTAGCCTTTGCATCTTCGAGAAGAGGTTTTATCTCGGGCCAAACATTATCTTTGAAGTACCTGTAATTTCTTCCCATTATGGCCGTTACATCCAGGCAGATACGGTAAAGTTCGTCCGGGACATGGCCTTTCATCTCATCGGTCAGTCGGTTCAGCAACGCAATATATTCTCCAATATCGATCTTTTCGCGTAATGGATAGAAAAATATCCCGCCTGTTAAATCTCCGCTTTTACCATTCGCCCATGCAATCAGTTCCCTGTGGTTGTATATGAACTCCCTGTCAGTCTGCAGTACCGTATGTCCGTATTTATCGGAATAGGGGCTGGTGTCTTTATCCCAGATGTTGGACGACGCAAAAATGTGCCACAGGTAATTCGGCAATACTTCAATACTTGCAATTACCTCTTTTTTGGGGGTAGTAGACCTGTTTATTATCATGCCCAGAGAGAAGGCTGTCACTAATAGGAATATACGCATATTTCATAAGTTATTTAGGTAATAATGTCTTATATAATTTCGAATTTAGAATCAATAACAATCTGAATATTAATAAATTTAAATAATGGTTTGTGTAATTATATTTTATAATCGATATAAAATTATTAAAAAACCTGTTTCTTTTCGAAGAAACCTTATCCGAGCATCCAAAAACCAAGCAACTTGCAGCTATTTTTAGGTATTGCTTAGACAAAACCCACGTTATTTGCATAAAAAATGCCGGTATCTTTAAACAAGAACCGGCATTTTTTGAAAATATATCCTATTAAAATTTAAAGCCCACTGTAACCATAACTTTATGATTGGTATTTTGTAGAACCGGACTGATAATTACATTGGGAGCCGGTTCATACATGTCATAGAAACGTTTGGGATACTGCGTATATACGTATGCACCATCCATATAAAAATTACGTACCCTGAATCCCAATCCTCCTGAATAACTGATGGTACCCTTATTTTTAAATTCAGTATTATCAAAATAATCATTCTTAAAGGCAGTAGGGTAATAGGCCACCCCACCGCGTAAGGAAATATTTCCCAAACGAACTTCTGCTCCTCCTTTAAGATTGACCACATTCTTATAGATATCGGATACATCATTATTTATAGCTCCAAAATCGGCATTCGGTAACATTTCTGCTTTTGAATAATCTACAAATTCAGCATCAAAACTTAATATACCGTAACTTCCCAATACCAAAGCCGCACTGGCATTATAACGCCATGGTGTAGTCATCCGGTATTTCCGTTCTCCGATAGGACTTTCAGCCCAATAATAATCATCATTAGGTTTTTCAGCATTTGGTGCTTGATTGAAAAAAGCCTCCATTTCTGTTGCCAGTTCCGGTCTCAGCCAATAATGAGTGGGTGTATGTACAGAAGCACCTAAACGTAAAAAGTTAAAAGGACGATAGATGGCTCCTACTTTAAAATTCATCCCCCAACCATTGATCACATAGTCGGATTTGAAAACAAAATAATCCAAAATGTCATAACCCGGAAATTCCAGATGGTCATAGAACTCTTCATAATGTACATCATGTATGCCCCACGTAGCTCCCATATAAAATTGATTACTGATATTAGTCCCTAATGAAATCGCATATTCACCGATTCCACCGCGGTACCCCATTGTTCTTTTTAATTCCTGGTTATAAACTGAGCCGTTATCTATATAATCATTTATATATTGCGTTTCTCCACTTGGCTTCCAAACAGTTAAAGTATTCATTGCCAACTGCTCATACCAAGAATCAATTCTACCATCATTTGTCCTCCAAACAAATTCATCCAATAAAGAAGACTCAACAACAGTATTGACATAAGCATCCGAAGAAAAATCGGCCAACCGGTTATAGGCAACACCAAATGTTAAAGATTGGACACCTTTAGGTTTATGGAAATTCCAAGTATAAACATATCCCACATTATTGATCCTGAACCGGGTATTTTTTTCTTTAAAATCGGTATGAAGAAAAGAGGCATTGTTTCTTGTAAAGCTTAGAGCCGGCGTAAATGTAAACTCTGATCCGCGATAAACACCTAACCCGGCAGGGTTTGTACTTAATGTGGACAGATCGCCCCCTAAAGCTCCGAAAGCTCCACTCATAGCTGATGAACGTGCTGTTCCACCTGAAAAATATTGGGAAAATAATAACGCATCCCCTGCATGTTGTGAAAACGCATTACCGACAAATAGCGCGCTACCAATAAATAACATTAAGATCTTTTTCATAGATTCAAAGTTAAATTAAGATGAGACCAATTTGCATCTTTCGCCGATGTAGATTGGTCTCATTATTCCGTAATGATTATCGTCTGCTTCCCGATCCGCTGCTACCTCTGGAACTACTGGACGAACTGCTGCTGCTCGAACTGCTGCTTCTTGAAGGTGCGCTATAGCTACTGGACGAACTACTACTTCTCGAAGGTGCACTATAACTACTGCTTGATGAGCTACTGCTCCTTGAAGGAGTAGAATATGACGGTGTAGAAGTGCTTCTTGAACTTGAAGATGATGAATTCGAATAATTCGATGACGACCTTGATGAACTACTGGTTACATTACTCGAAGAGCTTGTTCTTGAAGAACTTGTATTCTGATTGGTACGCGGAGTAGTATATGATGACGATGTAGATGTCCGGCTACTACTATTAACTGCGGTACTTGTGCTTGTACTTGTTCTTGATGGTGACGTACTGGAAGAACTTACCCGGCTAGAACTACTGCTTGTTGACGTCCGGCTGGGTGTTGTCGCCGATGAACGGGTATAATCCGATCGTGTAGAAGTACGGTATGCGTTACTGGATGTTGAAGTCCTGGTTGGTGTCGACGATACAGTACTGGTTCTGCGCGATGATGATCCTGATGTTCCGGCATAAACTGAACTTCCGCCACGCCTGTTGATCGGGCCGCTAACAGTGGTTCTCGGCCTTGGTTTATAATAGTGATGGTGATGATAACTCGGATAATAATCCCAATAGCTATAATACGGATATCCCCAATAATTATAGTAAGGCCTGTAATAATAAGACGGATATCCCCATCCATAACTTAAACCCCATCCGTAATAAGAACTATAATAGAAACCAAATCCCGGACTGTACCAAGGATCATAAAACCAAGGATCATAATAGAACCGGTCAAAACGATTGAGGCGGTAAGAATACGAGTCATAATAATTATCATAATAATTATTGGTGACATAAGTATTTCCTTCTCCATCCTTCGTCTGGGTTGATTCTACATATGCATAACTTTCCCCCTGATCCGGAGATTCGTAATACTCAACAGGTGCACTCTGGGTTTGTTCTTCACCTGCTTCCTGTGCCAAACGATATTTTTCATAGTTACTTAAACCCTCTTCATCAGAAGTTTGTTCGGTATAACTATTTGCGGCCGTTGTTGACACCTTACCGGATGACACAGCAGCCGATTGAGATGCAACCACCTGATTCTGGTTCTTCGGACGATAATAAATATCATCTTCATATGAAGATGTCGTGGCTACTTTACCCGAAGAACAGGCCGTTGCTGCTACAGCAAATAAACCTGGTATAAAATATATTGCTCTCATGACTCGCCCTCCTGTTTTTGGGTTAATGGAAATTTATATACTTTTGCAATGATATTCATTTATCAAATACAATACAAATTTTATACCAAAAAAAAGTTTCAATGGCTAAGGGAGTTACAAGTAGGGAAGAAAATTATTCACAGTGGTACAACGAGTTAGTGGTAAAGGCAGACCTGGCAGATAATTCGGCTGTGCGGGGCTGTATGGTTATTAAACCATATGGATATGCGATATGGGAAAAAATGCGTGACCAATTGGATAAAATGTTTAAGGAAACAGGACATGTGAATGCCTATTTCCCTTTATTTATTCCGAAATCCTTTTTTAGTAAGGAAGCCAGTCACGTAGAAGGTTTCGCCAAGGAATGTGCTGTAGTTACCCATTACCGTTTGAAAAATTCACCTGACGGAAAAGGAATTGTAGTTGATGATGATGCCAAACTTGAAGAAGAACTGATCGTACGCCCAACTTCCGAGACCATCATCTGGAATACTTATAAAAACTGGATACAATCATACCGTGATCTCCCCATCCTGGTGAACCAATGGGCAAATGTGGTTCGTTGGGAAATGCGTACCCGCCTGTTCCTGCGTACTGCTGAATTTCTCTGGCAGGAAGGCCATACCGCACATGCTACGGAAGCAGAGGCACTGGAAGAAACCGAACGGATGATCAACGTATATGCAGATTTTGCAGAAAATTATATGGCAGTTCCGGTAATCAAGGGTGCTAAAACTGCTAATGAACGATTTGCAGGGGCATTGGAAACTTATTCTATCGAAGCCATGATGCAGGATGGAAAGGCTCTTCAGTCAGGAACTTCACATTTCCTGGGACAAAACTTCGCCAAGGCTTTCGATGTAAAATTTGCCACTAAAGAAGGAAACCTTGATTATGTATGGGCTACCTCCTGGGGGGTATCTACCCGTCTGATGGGGGCATTAATTATGGCTCATTCGGATGATAACGGCCTGGTACTGCCACCTAAACTGGCTCCTATACACGCAGTTATTGTTCCGATATATCAAAAACCGGAACAACTACCGATCCTGGAAGAAAAAATCCTGCCCCTGAAGAAAGAACTGGAAGCAAAAGGCCTTACTGTAAAGTTCGACGACAGGGACACCGTGAAACCGGGTTTCAAGTTCGCCGAACATGAACTAAAAGGAATACCTGTGCGTATCGCTATAGGTCCACGTGATGTAGAAAACGGCACGGTAGAAATTGCCCGCCGTGATACGCTTGAAAAGAACACCTATCCGATCAATGAAGCAGCAGAAATCGTCGCCAGGCTGATGGATGAGATCCAGGAAAATATATACAAAAAAGCATTGGACTTTAGGGAAACCAACACATACAAAGTTGATTCCTATGATGAATTCAAAGCTATTCTGGAAAAAGGAGGGTTCATCATGGCTCACTGGGATGGTACGCCGGAAACGGAGGAACTCATTAAGGAGGAAACCAAAGCTACTATCCGCTGTATTCCTTTTGATGCACCGGAAGAAGTAGGTAAATGCATCCGTACGGGAAAACCGTCGACTAAAAGGGTATTATTTGCAAGAGCCTATTAAAACCGGCTTTCACTTATTTTTCATATAAATCGGCGAGTTCTATTATCTCTTTTATTTGCGAATAACGAATCGGTTCTTTTAATATTTTCCTGCAATTAACCTTGCGGATCAATTCTTTATCATCCTGTTCGTTGACGATTAAGACCAGGGGAAGATTTTCCCGGATCGAATCCAGATGCCGGATATTTTCATCATCTTTTCTGAATATGGCACTGTTTACCATAACAACATCGATATATTCCGATTGGCTGACCTGATCAAGCCATTCCCGGCTATTTCCGGCATATAAGACAGATGCTCCCGATAGGGAGAGTAAATCTTTATAATATTCATATTTCATCATTTGTGGTTCGACGACCAAAACAGTCACTCTATTTTCATCACCGTTTTCGGGTTCTTCCCTTGTTTTGAACAAATCCCTGTCTTCCTTATCAATAGGAATATATGTAATGGTAAAATAAAATGTTGATCCTTCGTTTGGAATGGAATCTACATATAAATCTCCTCCCATCAACTGGGCCATACTTTTTGAAATAGTCAACCCCAGACCTGTTCCCCCGTATTTTCGATTGCTGGTCATCTCAACCTGCCGGAAACGTTCAAAAATAATATCCAACTGGTCTTTTTCAATACCGATGCCAGTATCTTCCACCAGAAACTCTAGTGTATCAGAACTTTTCAATCTATATGACAACCGGATATAACCTTTATCCGTAAATTTTACGGCATTATTTACCAGATTAGTCAGGATCTGTCCTAAACGAACGGGATCGACATATATCACACAATCATTCATAAAACCGCTTTCATCCAGCAAAATCGTCACCTTTTCCTTATGGCGGGCAATCAGGGATGTCTCAAAAAACACCTGTACCTCTCTCATCAAGTTATTGATATTCAACATAGCCGGATGAATACTCATTTGCCTGGCTTCTATTTTTGCAACATCAATAATGTCATCGATCAGCTTTACAAGTTGAGCGCTGCTGTTCTTAATGATGTTGATATATTCCCTTCTTCGTTCGGGAGAAAGTTCGTCGTCGGCAAGAAATCCCAAAAACCCATTGATCCCATTTACCGGAGTCCTTATCTCGTGCGACATATTAGCTAAGAAGGCAGATTTCAGCTTATCAGATTCTTCTGCTTTCTCTTTTGCCCTGATTAACTCCACTTCATCTTTTTTTCGTTCGGTAATATCCATCAGATATTCCATATATACTTTACGGCCATCTATCCAATTTATAACTGTTTCAGTACATGCATACCATTTCTTTGTATTCGGGCTCCAGTATTCCTTGGACAACAATCCTTCCGGGTATTTTTCTTTGTCTTTCAATGAAATGTTAGGACGAAAATCAACAGGAGAACGTTTATTGTAGGACATTTGCATCCACTGTTTTCCCTCAATCCGGTCATCCCCTATTTGTTCTTTTAGTTTTTTATTGGCGAACAGTATTTCATCTGTATCATAATCGACCACATATATGCTTGCATTGATATTATCCAGTACTGTATGAATTGTTTGCCGGGATTGCCGCAACGCTTTTTCTGCCCAGTTACGAAGAATGCTTTCCGATACAATCTGGGAAAGATGTTGCAACAGGTTTATCTCCCATGGTTCCCATTCCCTGTTTTGGAAACAATCTTCAAAACCGATAAATCCGTAATTGATCCCGTTATTGACCAAAGGCAATACCATAATCGATTTGATCCCTTGTGTTACCAACACATCGTATGTATCTCCGGGTAAATTACTGATATCCGGCTCACAGATATAACTTCCCGATTCGAAGACATCAAACCAATATTGCACGGCACCTGGGGATGCGTCCTGTAAATAATCGATCTGCGGATCTACTCCTTCATTACACCATTCATAATTATTCCGGAGCGTTTTTCCCTTATCTGTCTTTACAAATGTATACACCCGGCTAATATTCAAAAAACGGCCGATTTTTTCCAATGCTTTGTTGATGGCATCTTCCAGATTTTCGGAAAATTGCACTATCTGCAAAATATCGATCAGCTCAGCCTGCTTTAAGCTGATTTTTTCCAATTCAAATTCTGTACTTTTTCTTTTGGAAATGTCTATCATGAACCCTTCCCATACTTCTTCTTTAGTATCCAATATACGTTTTGATGCACGAATATGTATCCATTTTTCCTCGCCCGCACCTAATTTTACCAGTGACTCCATGTGCAGTAAGCTTTCTTTACACCGAAGAAAAAAATAATCATACAATTGATCCCGGGCATCCTGCTGAAACATCCCGAATAAAGATTTTCCGGAGTCCATCACCTGATGAGAATCAAGTCCAAACATATCTACCACGGTATCACTAATGAATAAAAATTGGATATTCTTACTTTTCATATCAACAGCCAGTTGAAAAATAATACCTCCGGATAAGTTATTACTGAGGGATATCAGCTGTTCCCGGCTATCTTTTAGTTCCCGGTTTTTTTGTTCCACCATCTGTTCCAGATGATTGCGATAATGCTCCAATTCCTTTGAGGTCTTACGCTCTTTTGTAAAATCATGGGTTATGATACCGATGAAGTAACGATCCGCCAGGGCAATAGGAAATATAGAGGCCTTTATATATTTCTCTTTTCCATCGGGCATCAATAATATCCTTTCTTCAATAATCGGTTGGTTTTTTTTTATATTTCTTAAGTATGCCTGTCTCTCATCCTTCATATGATACCACATCTTTTTCGTTTGTCCTTCATTAGGTAAACGACTGAATATCAAATCCCACTCATATTGATCAATGGCTTCTTCCTTTCTTATACCCGTAAGTTCGACCTGTTTATCATTCCATTCAATTACTTTTCCTTCATGGTCAATGATCACAATACCTTCGAGGGACTGTTCTATAAAATTCTTCCTGATTTTTTCACTATTTTCCAATTGTTGCATTAGCATTTTACGTCTCTTTACCTCTTCCTCCAATTGTTGGTTTTTCACATAAAGTTCCTCATTCGTAGCGTGTAATTCTTCATTAGTAGCATACAACTCCTCGTTGGTAGCGGCAAGCTCTTGATTTACAGTGACCAATTCTTCATTGGTTGACTTTAATTCTTCAGACCTCTCTTTTACCAGGATTTCTAGTTTTTTCCGGTAGACATCCAATTCTGCCTCAAATTCCTTCCGTTCTGTTATGTCGGATACAAAGCCGTCGGAAATGACCTTCTTTTTTTCTTTATGGGGATGTGAAGACAACTGTAACCACCTGATATCATTTTTGCCGAAAAAAAATCTGAATTCCTGATGAATGGTGGTAAGGTTTTTAAAGCTTTCTTTGATTTCTTCCATAAGTCCCGGAGCATCTTCAGGATAAATCACTTCAAAGACCTGGGAGATATTGCCCAACGAATCTTCCACAGAAAGATTCGTTAATTTTTTCCAGGTACTGCTTAAATAGGTCAGTGTAATTTCCTGTGTTTTTTCATCTAACTCGCATCTGATCAAAGCCCCATTAGGCAGATTGTCACCAATGGCTTGTAGCCGGTCACGTTCTGCAATTAATTCATGTTGAGTTTTTCTCAAATCATCCGAATGACTCATTTCATTGGAATTCCCGCTTACTAATGTTTTCACTTCCTCCGTTGATCTCATATTTATAACCGATAATTTATGATATAACATAAATGAACTGATCAAGTCGTTTCATTTATGTTATAAACACTCATTGTACCACTTTGGTTTTCGATATTGTTCAATTAAATAGGAAAATACTTCTTGTTCGATATGAGTAGTCATTCCCGAATTCTTCCCTATAAGAAAACCAGTATATCCCGTTATGATGGATGAAGTAACGGCTTTTTATACCACAATATTTTTTATTGGTTCCAATAATTCCGTTCTTTGTTGTTCTACGACAACAAAATGAGAAAGAGTACTTTCTTTTGTCTCTTTTCACAGAAAAAAAGATAAGCAGTCAATAACAATGATATCTGTCTTATTTTGATGCTCCTGTTTGATTTAACAAACCTTCAATGTAGTAGAATCTATAAAACTGATTCCTGTTCAACTACCCATCCGACAGTTCTTCAAAAAAACCAAAAGAGCTGTACCCGTCATTAGGGCTCAATAAAAAGGTTATAGGAGACTGTTTGAAGGAAATAAGATTGGCAATGCCCTCAGGATGTGGCTCTCCATGGTTTGATAAAATAATAGCAGAATATCTGTTAAATAGAAAATATCCACTGAATCAGACTTCATATCAGATAAGACTTTATCGTATACATCTTAAAATAACCAACTTAAAATACAAAAACCTTCCCTGTTTTTCAAATAAAATCTTAACATTTTACATCGAGCTCAAGTATTATTTCCGTTTCCGCTAGTTAATGCCTGAAATCACTTACCATTTTTTGGCAATAGTGGTCCCCTCATTGTAACAGGGAACCAGTAAACATATTTTTGTCATATCTTGGTTATACCACATCATATCCTTCTTCCCACCTGTTTAGCATTTCCGGAATCAACTCCGGCGGATGTTGCAAATCGACGTCCATGGTAATGACACTTTCACCCCAGCTATATCCAATACAGCTTTCAATGCATTATGGTGACCAAAGTTACGTGAAAAAGAAAGGTAGCCGATCTTCTTTTCTCGAAAGGTTACTTGTTGCAATACTTTTAATGTACCATCAACACTTTCGTCGTTAACAAAGTTGATCTCGAATTCATACTCAGCGGGAAGATTGTCATCCAAAGTATCCTGTAAAGGATGTAATGTATATTAGATAATTCATTATAAACAGGTATAACGATAGATATTTTTCCCTGTTGTGTTTTCACCGGATAGTTTGGAAAATATACCTTTTGATGTTCGTTTTCTGTCCCGACAGAAAAAGAATAAACGATAGTCTGCCGATGATCTGTTCCTCAGAGATAAGTCCGAAATGCCGGCTGTCTATCGAATTATCCCGATTATCGCCCATCACGAAGTATTCGCGGTGGCCATCCTGTGCTTCGGGAATCAATACAGGACCATAATCATTCCATGTCCAGCCTTCCGGCTGCAACAGTGTGTCGTTCCTTATCCCCGGCACAACTCCTGGCACATCGTCTTTTTGCCCGGAGTTGATACGGATTTTTCCTGCACGTATTTCCAGTTGCTCTCCCGGAAGGCCAACCACACGCTTTACCAATTGCCCCTCGCCGGGTCGAATGAATACCACTATATCATTACGCCTGATGTCGGCATAACCTGGCACGCGACGGTAAGGCCAACTACGGTTCCTGTCGGCCTCGCGGATGTCCTCATTCCATGTGAGGACATTCACAATGGGAATATCGGCAATGCTGCGCGGAAAACGTGCACCGTAGCGAAGCTTGTTTACAACAACCCAGTCTCCTATGGTAAGAGTGTGTTCCATACTCTTACCGGAAACACGTACCGGCTCGAACACAAGCAGACGTAACAGAACAACAGTAGCCAATCCTATCAGGCACCAAAGAACGATCTTTTTGGCCGGGACACGTTCGACACTTGAAGTTTTGTCGACTTGCCGGGCCTTTGAGACCTGGAAACTATTCTTCATCAAAAACCACAACGTACTGCCCGTAAGCGTTGCACCCAGCAGCATGAACGGCATATGCCACACGATGTGGTTCATGTGGGTGTGCAGGTACGAATGTCCCTTGAAAATAATAAACCATGACAAGGGCGCCAGCAACGATACCCAAAGCATGGCAGTAAGAGCCAGTTGCTGCCTAAAGAATGCAGAGTTTTGCCGGATGGTTTTGGACAAAAAAACGACCAAACTGACCCCTGCAAACAACACGATACAGTATCCAAAACTGATAGAACTTAACATTTTCCAAAGAGGAGACCCAAACCAGTGGGATATATCGAGGGCAAATCCATTCCAGTAGGCAGCCAAAACATCCCACTGACTACTGTTCTGACTTTCAATGAATACAGGATCAAATGCTCCACCTCCGCCGTACGAGCGTTTACCAAAACTCCAAACTATGTATCGGAAGCCTTCGCCCAACGATCCCATCACAACCGACAACTGCAATGTCAGCAATGCTATTGCTGACATTACTGCCGTCAGTGTGCCGCACGAAGCGACAACTGCCTGCCTGAGAAATTGCCGCCAGCCCCATCTGTCTGCAACGGCATAAAATACCCATGGAGTAACAGCCATGATCATTGCTGTAGTTATATATTCAAAGCCTGTAAGCAGGCATTTGAGCAGCATAGTGACAAACATCAGCCAAAAGGTTACCCGCAGAGGATGTTTGCCCGCTGATTTATATTTTTGCAAATACCATAGTGCGCACACAAATGGCAAATAAAAAGCACCTAATACCCAAAAAAGATTCCTCCCGAAAGCCGTAACCCATTGCGAAAAGCAAATGGTGATCAACACAAAAAGAGCAGTTACCCAACCCCACCGGCATTGTACCCACATAACAAACAACGTAAACATGAATGCGGTGAAGACACTAACCAACCATTTAAAATAGTCCAATGCAGGATCGCCACTTAGCCCCGTTGCAAAACATATCAATCCATATACAAAAGATTGAAATGCTGATTGAGAATAATACGCCTCATAAGATTCAAAGCTATATAAATTTTGGAATGCTTCGTATTGATACCAATATGGATTTACCCCTTCTTGTGTAGGTTCAATTCTTCCCAAAAAACCGCTATGTGAAAAAACACCGTCTCGTTCAGACAGGATAAGTCTTCCAACAACCAAACTTTCACTATCATACTGAAAATTGTTGAAAAAACTTGCACTCCCCACAATGTTTAATTTGAAATTAAGTGTGAGAATAACAAGAATACAAAAAAAGAAACAGCTTTTACTGTATTTCATGTTCATCTTCTTCCTTATTTTCAATCGTTTCTTCTTCTGGTGTTTCTTTTTGATAGTCTTCTCTCTGTTGTAAAAGATGATGCAACTTAGTTTTCAGGCTTTTATTATCATGCCATACCTGAGTTCTTTGATATGATTGAAAATTCAAAAAAAGAAACCATATTAATCCGCATATTGTTAGGATGATCCGCATTTTTGGCCTTTTTTCCCAAATAACAACAAGATACCAAACTATAATAAAAAAAATACCCGGCAAGGCGAGATAAACATAGCGGTCGGCTATAATGTTGATGCGCGACAAGGGGACAATATGCAACATCAAAGCAATGTGTATCAAAAACCACAACATGCCCAACCACACAGGACGTTGCTTCCAATATTTCCATAGTCCCAAACCTATCATCAGCAAAAATACCGGATATATCCAAAACCTTAAAGGGAGCGGTTCTCCGACTAACATTGGAAAAGGATAGATATAGAAAAGATTGACCGGAATAATGATTTTTACGATATATTCACAAAAGGCATAACAAGCAAATACTATACGATGTAAAAAAGGATAGAACTGCTCTTCTGATAATAGTCCAACATTGTGGGTAGCATGTGATTCTAATGTGACCACGGCAAAAAGTAAAGATAATACAAAAACGGGTATCTTTTCAACCCATATTTGGGTAGTACGAAAATCCCGACGACAAATCAAATCAACCAGTAACAGGCAAACCGGTAACACTATTGCCTGCTCCTTACCACCAAAGGATAAAGCAAAAAACAGCAGCATGGATATGTAAAGAATGATACGACGACGAACACTTTTCTTTTGAATGTAGCCAATGTAACATACAACAGCCAAAAGATAAAAAAACGAATAAACCAATACTTTAGAAGCGCTGACCCAGGCTACCACTTCAACTTGTAAAGGATGCACGGCAAATAAGGCGGCAACTGCGAAAGAAATGACGGATGCTTTCATCATCTTTTGTACACCTAAGTTCATGAGTAATAAACGCCTCAATATGAAAAAAACCAATAATGTATTACCGGTATGCAGCACCAAACTCAAAAAGTGGAACCAAAACGGATCATATCCCACCAACCGATATAAAATGGTATATAACAACTGGTTAACCGGGCTATACTGCCCATAATAGTATTCTGTAAAAATAAACCTGATATTCTCCCATGTCCATAGTTCAGTACCTACATTCATTACCTGCCAGGCATCATCCCAGGCAGTTAAAAATTCATGCCCAAGTATTTTGTGAAAAATAATGCCACATAGAGAAACCAAAGCAGCAACACAAAATGAGACGATTTTAGTATTTGTATTCATATATACTGGTTTTTATACTTATTGGTTTTCAACCACTATTTGATCCCTCTTGTATATCATCTTCCCATCTTCGGTCATTCCCTCAATCACTACCGTATAAGTCGAAGGCGTATCTGCCGTGTAGAAACTAAAACTTGCCTTGCCGTATTCATCTGTAGTAATATTGGGTTGCCAGTGAATGGTCGTTCTCAGGTCGGGTTTTGGATTTCCGGTAGACGTATCGTATTTAGGCGCATAAAATTCGACAGGTTTTTGAAAACCCAACGGAATGACCGGTTTGATATAAGGTGTTTCTTTGGCGTTGAATGTACCTCGCCTGGTAGTGATAGATATTACATGGGAGGGGGATGGTTGTCCTAAATCACTATAATCACCATCATACCTTTTTGGGTGAGGTATAACAAATGTGGCGGCGGCAGAACCGGATAATAAATCGACCTGGGCAATGTCGGCCGGAGACAAATCAAATACATCATCGGCTAAACGGTCATCAACAACAAAATATACAGGGCTATGCCCATAGGTCACACTCCTTGTGTTTGCGGCGATAAAAATTCCCGGAATCCGGTTCAATAGGGAATTGATGCTCGCCGGTGGGTTTCTTTTTAAATCATCCTCGCTAATCACAAATTGAGCATCTCTGGCTTTATAAAAAAAGGAATAATCTTTGCCTTTTATTTTTGACGCAGTAATGGTAACTTCCGGTATGTGGCTGATACGGACCCCATGTTCGTCCACATATTGCTGTTCCGCCTTGCCGGCATACTTAGCAAACATCCCGCGATCAGGTAGACCGGGGGCTACAACAGGGATTTTCCGTTCAGGGTAAGATACTCCGTCGAGGATCAATTCAAGATTTTGATTCTTTCCCTGCGACGTAGCCTGGACAATAAACGCGGTACTGTCAGGCAGATCACCATTGGACAGATAGAACCGTCCATTACGGTCGGTATAAGACATTCCGGTATAATTCCCGTGGATGGCTAAAATGTTCACAAGAGCGCCATCTACGGGACGATTCCTGTTCCGAACTGTTCCGGATACCACATATCCTTTTTGTAACAACGTGTCCGGATACAGCAGATCATTTTTTATGATCCGCTCCGTATCGTACCGGCGCCATCCCTGGGTCTGCATCAGCAGATCAAGTGAATAGACCGACAAATGTCCTTTTTCCCGGAAATAATATCCCGGATCAGGTATGTTTCCGCGCAAATCGGAAGTCAACAGTAGCGTGGTCGATATGTTCATCGTTGTATCGACCGTTACTTCATGACCGTCGGTGACCGAAACGGAAAAGTTTCCTATCAAAGGCTCACCTGTTTCATCCGTAATATGAACCGTATACTCCACTGGAGTCCGAACGGGATAGCTACCCCTACCGGTTTTACCTTCCACTTTTGCCTGATCGTCATTGTGGACAAACACCAGCCGTTCGCTTACCGGGACCATCTCTTTGGTCAATAGAAGCAAATGGCTTACCCCGGATAGGAAAAAATCCTTCGGGAAAACAAGCGGTTCGCTTGTATTTTCCCAAATACGGGCATCCTGCACTATTCCGCGCGTATGAACTATCAAACACAGCGTATCACCGGTTTTTTGAGATTCAGGTTGAAGTACGTTCACCTTCAGATGTTCCCTGCCCCATGTAGCCGACAACACATAACCTGTATTTTGGGCGGCAGGCAGCCTGAATCGTCTGGATTCTCCCTTACTGTTGGTACAAACGGCATCATACGTTTCACCCGGTTCCTGCTTCATCATGAACTGGCCCATACCGCGAACGTCGGTTTTGAATCGGGTAATTTCATTTCCCCGGCTGTCATAAACCTCTCCGCTCACATCTATTTCGGTTCCGTCGCGCTGCAGCGCCTTGAACGCAATGCGCCCTGTGGTGCCGTACAGGACGGAACCGCCTTCGGGATAGAACGATACGTCGAAATCATCATCCGGAAAGGGGATCCTGATGTATTGACGGAAAGGGTTATTTTCATACGTGGCATCCAACAGCATTACACGCTGTTTTTGGTCGTGCGGAAATTCAAAACTAAAGTTTGAAAGTCCCTCATCGCATTTTAC
>JAISOY010000185.1 GCA_031275285.1 Bacteroidales bacterium
TGCTTTTTTTCTTTTTGGACGAAATACGCTCGTAAAGCATCGGTATCACCAGGATGGCCACAAATAAAGAAGAAACAAGTGAGAATGTGACGGTCCATGCCTGGTCCTTGAATAATTCGCCAATGGCTCCATGCAGGTATACGATCGGAAGAAAAACCACAATAGTGGTCAGGGTGGATGCGATCACCGCCCCGCCGACTTCAGATGTTCCGATAATGGCTGCCTCTTTAATGGTCAATCCTTTTTCCTGATTCCGGAATATGCTTTCGATCACTACAATGGCATTGTCCACCAACATTCCGGCACCTAACGCCAGACCGCCCAATGTCATGATATTCAACGTTAATCCATTGAAAAACATCAGATTGAAGGTCGCTACAATAGAAATCGGTATGGCAAGGCTCACGATCAATGTCGTTCCAATCCGCCGGAGAAATATGAATAATACAATCACAGCCAGTATGATCCCCATGATGGCACTCTCTTTCACTTCATCGATGGCATTTTTGATAAAAGTCCCCTGGTTGGTGATCACTTTAAAATGATATCCCGGAAGCGCCTGCTCTATAACACCCAACTGGCGGATCACCTCATCCACCACTTTCACCGTATTAAAGCGCATCTCCTTATAAACGGATAATCCAATGCTTCTCTCCCCGTTGATTCGGACTATATTCTCAGGTCGTGCATTTTCAAACTTAACGGTAGCCACTTCTTTCAAAAACAAAGGAGCCCTCTCCCCTTCCCCACCGGTAGAGGTAGTGGTAGTGGTTCCCTGAGCATCCACAGCTTTATAGCCGACGATCAGGTTTTCAAAATCAGCTTCCGAAGCAAATAAACTGGCGCTCTTTACCAGGTATTGTAAACCCATTTCTGTAACACGTCCGCCTGAAATACTCTGGTTGTTGGCTTCAATCCTCGATGCAATATCACTTATCCTCAACTGAAAAGCATCCAGCCTGTAGGGATCTGTCAGGATGGTCAATGTAGTGATCTCTTCCCCGGATAGGTCTACTTCAGCTACCCCTTCCAGACGGATCAGTTCATTCCGGATATAGCTTTCAGCAACCTTCCGCAATTCGGCCATATCTGTAATGTTCTGATGGGAAAGTCCGACCAGTACTACCGGGGAAGTGTTCGGATCATGCTGGGTAATTTTAAGTTCGGTAATATCCTGATTCCGTGCAAATGGATTCATGGCTTTCTGTAAATCGAGAAAAGCCTCATCCATGTCCTTGGACCATGTGTATTCAACAGTGATACGGGCCGATCCGGCTTTAACAACGGAAGACACCTGGGTTACATCACTTTGGCGAATTGCCATGGATTCCATGTTTTTTACAAACTGTTTCTCTATCTCTTCCGGAGGACGCTCCCCGGCTTTGATCTCGATAAACAGACGGGGATTATTCAGGTCCGGCAGCAAATCGACACTCAGCCGGTCGTAAGATATCTTTCCAAGCAGCAAAATGGCCAGTACCACCATACAAATGGTGACCGGATTATTGACCGCAAATCTGACAATACTTTTCATATGTATATTATATTGTTTTTTTAAGGGCCATATGGAGCCCTCATACTATATTCATTTTCTTTGACAAACGTCAGTTAATGAGGGGTTCATATGTAAATAATATTTTTTATGGCCGTATGCAGCTCGTATGGTTTACTTTCATTTTCATTGTTTTGGCGTTAAAGTATCATGCCCGGTTCATATATGGTTGATTAATGACTGATGACCGGATATGTTAAAGGTCATTACTTTTGAACTTTTACTTTGGTATTTTCCCTCAGTGTTTCAAATCCCCTGACGACCAGATTATCATTTTCTTTAAGCCCGTCCAGTATCTGCACATTATTTTCATCTTCCAGCCCGATCCTGACATCCTTTAATATAGCCGTATTCTTTTCTACAATGTACACGTATTTCCTCCTGCGGTTGGATAAAATCACTTCTTTAGGAATGATAATTGATTCATCTGCTTTATCAACCACAATATCCGCTTTAGCAAACATTCCGGGACGCAGGAGCAGATCTTTGTTCTGAATGAGGATTTTTCCCTTGAAAGTGCGGGTTTCGGTACTGATGGCGGGAGATAATTCACTGACCACACCCTTCAGGGTATCATCAGGAATTGTGTAATGTGTGATGTATACCGGTTGTTCCGGCTTGATATAACTGATGGAACTTTCCGGCAGATTGATTTCCATGTACATTTGAGAATAATCCATCAGGCCGACCATCGGTTTGCCCTGTTCCACTTTTACATTGGGTGTATAATGAGGTAAATTGACGATCACACCTTCAAAAGGAGCTGTTACATTCCTTTTATCCAGGCTCAGTTTTGCGTTTTCCACATCATAACGAGCATTGGTAACCCTCACCTCGGTGTTACGCATTTCGCTAAGGGTAACTCCGCCTTTTTCATAAAGGGCACTCTGCTTATTTTGTTCCTGCTGGGTTATCTCAAGGCTCAATTCTTTGGCATCCAAAGCAATTCCGTTTTCATATTCCTTATCTTCAAGAAAAATAATCAACTGACCCTTGGAGACTTTATCACCCAATTTAAACGGTTTACCCGTCTTCGGATTGTTCTGCAGTTGATATGCACCACTCATCTGGGAAACCAATTCAACGCCATAAGTAGGTTGAACTGTTCCTGTGGTATTGATCAGCTTGCTGATAGAGCCTTTCTTTAATTCAATCACTGAAACAGGGGTGGCAATATCATTCTGCGTACCCTGGGGTTGATTATTACAGGCAGCGATGAGCAGCGTTATCAAAGACAAAAAGACAACAGGCTGCAGATGACGAAAGAGAGTGTTCTTGATCATATGGCTGGAAAAAGGTTGCATATTATTTTTCATCTGTTTATAATTTTATTTTTAAAGGTCAGATAGAATGTCCATACATAATCATTACAATTGTTACCTTGGTGCATGGACATTTCATAATGGTTATTTTTCGGTCGTTATATCTTTTAAAGGGACAATCGGTTCATTTTTCTCAAAATCGTACAGGGAAAGAATTTTCATATTGAGCAACTCTATTTTATAATTGATCAGGGATTGTGAATAATTCACTTTCTTACTGGATAACTGGCTCTGGAACTGGTTCATTTCCATACCTGTGATATCGCCTTCACGATAACGCGTAAGATTCAGGTCATAAGCAAGTTGTGCATTCCTGACATTTTGTTCTTCTATTTTTATTTTTGTCTTCAGATTGTTTAAATTTCGCCATACCTGTCTGACATTTAACTCGATCCCAATCTTGTCCTCCTGATAGTCAAGTTGATTGATCTTTTGGGCAACTTCCTGCGCCCGTACCCGGGCCTTTTTTTCTCCCCAATCGAAGATAGGTATGGTAAATGTAATGGCTGCTCTTGGGTTTTGTGTCGGATTGTCATATATCCTGCCTAAGTCCTTATTATCCCCAATCAGACCGAAAGAAAGTGATACATCACCCACAAACTCGTTCTGTGCCTTAGTCTGGATCATGGAAAAGTCGAGTTCCTCGCTTTCGATCTCACGTTGCCTCAGTTCCAGACGCGATCCTAATCCGTGGGCAATAGCCTGTTCCAGATTTACATCGACCGGATCGATATCAATTTCTGCCATGACCACTATATCCTCGTCCAGATGCATCCCCAATGTCTGTTTCAACTCATCTTTCGCATTCTCAAGGGAAATTATTTGTCCGTCCACGGATGACTGGGCAGTAGCAAGGTTTAGTTCGGCCTGGAAAAGTTCGTCTTTGGCAGCAAGATCCGCTTCTACTTTGTTCTTAATGATCTCATAGCTCTGTTGCGCATTGGCGAGCTCTTCTTTCGTAATCTCCAGGTTGACCTGTGACATGTATACCGAATAGAACTGGCTGGTGATCCGTCTTTCCGTATCCAACCTTTGCAAAGCATAACTGATGTTGGCATTTTCAAAATCATGTTCGATCCGTTTTAATTCCATTTTTCGCCGGTTATAGGTAAAAACAGGTTGGGAAAGCTGCAGGTACAGGTTGTTGCTGAAAGCTTTGTTACTATTGGTACTTCCGTCAATATCAGAATTATTGTCCTGCCAGCCGAACCTATTAATCAGGGAAACCACCCCGTCGGTCCAGAGTATGGGCTGATCCACCTGGAACGTTCCCATAGTACTGAATGTTTCATTGGTATACCATTGTGAAAGGCGGTTGTCGAACCTTCTGCTCTTGCTGTAATCTACCGCCGTCAGATCCAGTGAAAACCTGGATTTCAATGTGGCGCGCTGGGCGATCAATATCTGTTGGTAACGTTCCAGGTTCATTAATGAACGGCGTAATGTAGGACTATTTTCCTTGGCAATATCCATGGCTTTTTCTATGGTCAGCAATTCCTGTCCGAAAGCTATGAAAAAAGTATTCAGGAAAATGAACATTGCGAAAACAATTCTTTTTATCCGTTTGAATTCCTTTGGCATATTTCTGAATTTATTCATTATTATCGTTTTACAATTTTTACAGCATCTGCTGTAACACTTCTTAGCTTACTTTCATTCGTCAAAATAACGCGTATGGTATCCGAAGAAAAATAATAGACTCCTAATTGTTCCCATCCTTCATTGGCACGCCTTAAATTAATGTACGCATCCTCTATTTCATTATCATACAGCACCTTGAATTTATATTCGGCATTATTACGGTCGTTTCTCATCTCATGATTTTTAAACATGTAGTAATATACCTCATAATGCCCGGGAGACGGAACGGGAACTTTCCATGTTGCCGTCTGATTTCCACTCCCGCTCTTGATCACATATGCGGAACGGATATATTCTCCGTAATATCCCATATTGGTAGTGGCGGTCCACTGTAATGGCGGTCTCCACCAGGAAAAACCCGAATATTTAAAAGAGGTATCTTCCACTTTATCCAGCCATTTGGGAAGAAACCCCATAATTACCGGATCAGACAGGGAGAATAACGAATCTTCATTATCAACGATCACTTCGCCGTATACTTCTGGTAAAAAATCAGGAACGACACGATCTCCATCCGTTTCAGGCTGCCTGCCTCTTTCCTGATTGATATTCCGGACTTGCTGCCAGACATTGTTGGGGAGGTTACCGGAAATCATGGTATTTACATTGACATTACGGGGAGCATCGTCCCAAACCGACACTAATTCTTTGGTTTGGTGCGCCCCTATTGCTACTTTCCGGTTACTTCTCGGATCAAATGCCCGGTTATGCTGATTGGCTACATTGATGTTCAGATGGACGATCCCGTCATGATCGGAATGGTTACTGATCAGCAATTTGAAAACAAAGGATTCCTGCCCCCTGTAGTTGACACTGGTTACATTCGGTGTTCCGATACTGTAGAACGGCAGGGGTGTAGGATGGTTCCATTCAGGAATGTATGACCTGATATCCGTTTCGCTGATCTCTCCCAGATAATCCAGAAGTCCCTCAAACTGAAAATTATTGAAAGTATTTCTTTTTAAGACAGCATAAACAGAGTCCCTGAATGCATTTACTCCTATGCTTATTTCCGAATTGGCGAACAGCCGGTTGGCTTTCAGACTGATGATATTACTGGTCAGATCTTTGTATTCTACATCGGAAAGCAATTCCTTAAGATTATGTTTCTCCATCAACAGGCTGGCTTTTTCATTGTTACTGATACCGTTGATCTCCCGCTCCCAGTTGCTGTTGTCCTGTTTGTTCTGCAGGTATAGTTCAATGATCCGGTTCGCAAAAGGCCATTCCGGGGAAAAAATATTATAGCGGAAATTGTACAACTGTGGAAACTGGAAATAAGGATTGGCCTGTCTGGTAATATTATATTGCCCACGACCGGCATCCGAATAGTTACTAGCTCCTTCAGTCTGCATAAATATCCGGATTGCATCGTTGAATGTACGGATCTGCGCCTCTTCATCATTGATTTCTTTTCCGTTCCATTTTGCCCACTTCTTCTGGTCTTTTCTCCTTTTCATGAAATCCATCTGGTCGAATAACCACCCTTTTTCCGTGAAAAAAGTTATTTCAGGTTGTACTACCTCCTGTGCTTCCGTCCATGTGTGGGGATAACAGTAGAATAGAGCAGGAACTTCAATCACCGAAAAACGTTTGAAAGGATAATCCAGCCTATAGGTACGCTCCAGGTTTTCCTTTGTATTCTGTATCAGGGTAGGAATAGTATCCGGAATGGAATCGAAGGCCGCACTGAAATAATCATGTCCGTCAATATACCAGAGCCGGTATGAAATACTATCCGCTTCAACGCTTTTTTGCTTATATTTTCCGATAGCAAGGGAAATAGCCTGGATCTGGTATTCGGGAGAAAAAGAAAATGTCCCGTCTTCATGATCCGTTCCTTCACCCTGCGATAAAGGGGTCAGGCCGGGCAAAGGGGAAACGGTCAGGTGATATTTGCTGAAATAATTTTGCTGCCAGTCAGCGCTTTTATCACTGAATGCCGTACCGGGCCTCGGATACCAGTATGTCTCAGGAGTAAACAAGCAATATTCCGGGGTTTGGAAACTGTATTGCTTGTCTGCACCAAAAAGGAAATACCTGTAATGTTGTTGCAATAATTCAGGCGGGATATCCAGGTAGCAGAACGAATTATCGATCTGTCCGCTGTATTTGACCGAAAAAGAAACAGAATCTCCCTGTATGATCTCTTTTCCGAAATCAATCAAAATGATCTGATGGTCCCGGTTGAAATCAAGGATCCGTTCGCCCTCTCTGATTTCCTGTACCTGTAATCCAGGATTCAGGCAAAAAGTAAATACAGAAGCATCCTGCAGGGCAATGCCTTTCATTTTGGTTTCAGAGCTGAATGTTCCCGGATGTTGCGTCACCGAAATATCGTACCGGTCAATGATCATTTTAGGGGTCTGGACATATTTATTATTGATCTCCGTATATGAAATGCGTGATTTACTCTTTCCCAGAATAGAATGCACATGTCTGAAACCGGCAAACCCGCATATGAGTAACATACAAACGGCCAGGATCAACCATGGATAATTGCTCCGTGATGAATTGGGTAATCTTCTGAAAAGAGAAATGGTAATAAAAATAAATCCAAGACCGGCGCATAAATAGATGGTACGATGATTGACCACTGTCTCCAGGTTAGTGAATCCGACAATGGTCGATTTCACCAACGGAAGATAATAAGCCATATAATCGAATAAATAATAAAATTTATCGTTGATGTAAAAAAGTGTCAATCCTATATAGCCCAATAGAAGAATAAAAGTCAGCGCCTGGTTTTTCAGTACCAACATCAGGAAAATAGAAAGCCCGATGATAAAAATCAAAGTCGGAATGCTGATGATCAGGAAATAGGTCAGGTAGGCCCACCAATCGACTGATACGCCAGGAGACATAAAAGTAATTATCAGTGAGATGACCATTACGATCAGGTTCAGGATCAGGAATACGCGTAAATTTCCCCATATTTTCCCGATCACATATTCGGCATTGCTCAACGGACGCACATAAAACACTTCCGAAGTATCCAGTTTTTTATCCCTTTTCAGGAAATCAGAAGCCAGAAATATGGCAATTACAGCCTGCCCGGTATTCAACAACAATAAATTCAGATACGGGATATTGGATGTAATGGCTTTAGCCACCCAGAAACCGCTATTGTCTTCAAACACCAGCATTGCCAGGTTGAAAAAAGTCAATATCACTATGGCCAATAAGGTAAATACCTTAAAAAACCAACTCCGGATAAGCAATTTGCTTTCGTATTTTGAAACGGATCGTATATTATGAATGAAGGACATCAGGTACGGTCTATTTAATCATTGATCCACAGGTTCAACTTATTTTCCATATAGTATACATAGGCATGTTCCAGATTCGGCGGATAAGGTTCGGCGTCATAACCTATAATTTCATCAGCCACTACCTGGACTTCCCAACCTGTTCCCGAAGGAATGGTAGAAATGACGGGATATTTTTTATCCACCTCGTATAATCCGTCGCTGCTCACTTTGATGCGCCATACTTTTCCTTCGGCCTGTTTCAACATATCCTCCGGGGATCCGTAAAAAGAAACCTGCCCTTTGTTCATCAGTGCCATACATTTGCAGGTACTGGAAATATCGCCGACAATATGGGTGGAAAGAATAATGGCTACATTGTTTTTACTTACCTCTGATAATAAGTTCCGGAAACGGATACGTTCTTCCGGGTCGAGACCGGTGGTCGGCTCATCTACAATAATTACCTTTGGGTTATGGATCAGGGCCTGGGCAATTCCCAGACGCCTTTTCATACCGCCTGAAAGCTTGTTTGCATAACGTTCCCGGACATCGAATAACCCTACATTTTCCAGCATAGCCTCTACCGCCTCTTTCCTCTTTTTCGCCTGGGTCATGCCTGATAACCGTGCAGCATAATCCAAAAATTCATGTGTTTTATACTTGGCAAAAAACCTGAAATCCTGGGGCAGATATCCCAATATTCCCCGTATTTCCTTTCGTTGTTTCTTCAGGTCATATCCAAAAATATCTACATCGCCTGAACTGGGTTCCATCAATGCCACCAGAATACGCATCAATGTTGATTTCCCTGCACCATTAGGACCCAATAACCCGAACATTCCTGTGGGTATCTCCAGGTTGATATCCTTTAATGCATGATTCCCATTGGGATACACTTTATTCAATCCTTTTATAGATATACTCATTCTAAAATATTCATGGCTGTTTTACAAAAGAATAAAGTTTTCCGTAAGAATTGTTTGGCCTACACCAATCAATTCCCGAGGATAAAGTGATTATCCCGTAGAAATGAAACAAAAAAAATCTTTTTGAAGAAAAAATCAGTCCGAGACTCCTCAATAAAGAATGATCGAATTCTTTCATTGTGTTACAGGCTCAACGTGATTATAAAGGCATTCATATGCTTTCAGCATAGTTCTACAAGTTTCAAAAAACATCAAATTCTTGGGCATTCAAAGATGAATTTTATTTTTAAATTTTTCAAATCATTAATATTTATTAACAAATCACAAGCACACCTTACAAATTTCGACTGTGTACGAACACGGATTGATAAATTACATTCGTTCCCGCACACGGATTGACAAATTGAAACAATTGGTATAGATGAACATATTTATAGTATTTTCTTTTGATTTGAACGGATAAATATAATTTATATAGATTAGACGCAATAAAATAAAAATGTTACATTTGCTTCTGAAAGATACTTAACATCAATTATGTACTGTAAAAAACACATGAAATGGAAACTTTCAAAGATATTATTAATGGTGAACAACCGGTTTTGGTTGATTTCTTTGCCACATGGTGTGGACCTTGTAAAGCTATGACCCCGGTGATCGAATCTGTTGGAAAAGAACTACAGGGACAGGCACGTGTACTAAAAATCGATATTGACAAAAACCCGGCAATAGCCAATAAATTTCAGATCCAATCTGTTCCTACACTGATCATTTTTAAAAAGGGAGAAGTCCTTTGGCGCAATACCGGAGGAATGGATAAATCATCCCTTATTGAACAAGTCAAAAACTTTGCAGATTGATCCCGGATTATTTCCTGAATCAATCTTTTCAGAAATAGGCAAATTCGACCTATTATTGTGGTGAATCAATTAGCCCCGGGTATAATAATCCGGGGCTAATGTCATTTATTTGATTACCTTACTCCTACCCGAGGCGGTAAAATCCGGATTATACCGGTTCATTGTGCGAGTAAGCAAATATCTCGTCAATAATATCGGTATATTTTGCCATCAGGAATTTACGTTTTAATTTAAGCGTTGGTGATAATTCACCTGTTTGGGTGCTCCATTCTTCAGGAACCAAACGAAAACGCTTGATCTGCTCGGCATTCCCTAATTTTTTATTTACCTGGTTCACTTCATTTTGGTAAAGTTCCACCACTTCATGGATATGCAACAATTCCGTATTATTATCAAATTTGATTTCATGGGCATAACACCACTTGTGTAGCTGGGGAAAATTAGGTGAAATCAGGGCACTGGCATATTTTTCATTTTCGCCGAAAACGAAAGCCTGATCGATAAAAAATGATTCTTTCAAGCGGTTCTCAATGACCTGTGGAGACACATATTTTCCATTGGATAATTTGAAAATCTCCTTTTTACGGTCGGTAATAGTTAAAAAACCATCTTTATCGAAAGAGCCGATATCTCCGGTATGAAAATAACCATCCTGGTCAATCACCTGTGAGGTCATATCCGGGTCATTGTAATATCCCATCATGATATTCGGACCTTTACAAAGGATTTCGCCATCTTCATCCTGCTTCACCTCCAGACCATCCAACACATGCCCAACAGTTCCTGCTTTGGTAGGCCCCCGGCGTAGATCACTTACGGCAATTACCGGAGATGTCTCGGTAAGCCCGTAACCTTCCAGCAGGTTAATACCCATTGCATAGAAAAGGTTGGATAACCGGGTCTGCAAAGGAGCCCCTCCGGAAACGATGATCCGGACTTCTCCTCCCAATACCTCCATCCACTTGGGGAAAATCAGGCGGCGGGCGATCATCAAGCGGAAACGATACGCTAATGATTGTTTCTTGAACGGATCATACTGAATTCCCACTTCAATCGCATCTTTAAAAAGAGTTTTCTTTATTCCCGTCAACTCTTTTCCTTTTCCTACCAATCCGATATATATACGTTCCAACAGGCGTGGAACGGTAGTAAAGATATGAGGCTTTACTTCTTTGATATTCTCCAGGATAGAACCCATGTTCTCAGCATAATACAATGAAAAACCCTTATATTGGAAATGGTAATTCATCATTCTTTCATAAATATGACTGATGGGTAAAAAGCTTAATGCACGGCTCCCGGCAGTAAGGTAATTCCTGGCGGCAGTACCGATGACGTTGCTTACCAGATTATTGTGCGATAGCATCACTCCTTTGGGTGTACCTGTAGTTCCTGATGTATAAATCAGGGTCAACATATCATCTGATTTGACAGAGTCTTTTATTTTTTGCACCTGGGACAGGTATTCTCCGGAATGATCCCTTCCTGCAACCGCAATCTCTTTCCAGTTACGTTCTCCGTCGATCTGGTTGAATGTATATACATGTTTTATAGAAGAGCTGGCTTCGATCAGGGGTTTAAGCTTTTCCAACAGCAATTTGTCCGACAATATCAGCATTTTAGGTTGTGAATGGGTCAAAATATGCTGATACTCTTCCAGGCTGATGGTGGGATAAATCGGAACAGAAACCACACCAATCTGCGCCATCCCCATATCGAAAAAATTCCACTCGGGACGGTTATTGGATATCATAGCGATCTTTTCCCCGGGCTGGTACCCCATATGCAACAAACCACAACTTATATCATTAGCATGTTGGATATATTCATCACCGCTATACTTCACCCACTTACCGGCAATTTTACATGCAAGGGCATCATCTAACCGGTACTGCGTCCGGTACTGATCCAAAATATCAAATGTTCTTGTGACCATTGCGCAATGAGTTTAAATGATTATGGACGACAAACCTACACTTTTTTCTTAAAAAATCATTATCTCTTAATTCTTTTTTCAACATAGAATTATAGAAACAAATACAATTTTTTACATCATCCTGAGTTATATGATAAGGTTGGAACAAAAGAAAAGTTTTCTTACTTTTGACCTCGGGAACCACATCATTTTTTAATATAAACGTTTTGGATATGAAAAAGTTTTTCGTGGCATTAATGGCCATTTGCACGGTAGGGATTACCTTGTCACATGCACAGAAAATGGAAAAAGATATGAGTCTGGTGAATATCGGACTTGGATTTCTTCCGGGTGTAGGCGTAAATGTTAGTTATGATTACGGTCTGGTTGATAAATGGGGACCGGGAGTATTTACCATCGGCGGATTTGTCGGTTTTTCCAATTGGGGAAGAAATATATCCGGCATGGGCGATTACAGGCAAACAAGATGGGCGATCTCTCCACGGGCTACCTACCGTTATGCCATCAATCCGGATTTTGAAGTGTACGGCGCGGTAATGACCGGACTTTACTTTAACACGTACAGTAAATACAGGGACAATTCAACCGGTTTATTCTGGGGAACAACTGCCGGATGCCGCTATTCCTTCATGAAGAATATGTCGGTTTTTGCAGAAATCGGTTACAACGATGTAGCCGCACTGAACGGAGGCATCAGTATTTCATTTTAATAAAATATCACGGATGGCATTGCTTATTTCCAATGCCATTCCTTTTTTATACAGCGGACATTACTACTTGACTGATTTAGATAAGAGTGCGCCGGTACCTGAAGAAAATAATAGTGGTCTTTCTCCTGATTACAGCTTTAATAGGTGTAAGCGGAACGGTAGTGACCATTTTTTTTCAGGATGAAGTAATTCGTTTTGTGATAGAAAACCTGAATCAACAGGTTAATTCCCGGATAGAAGTACAATCGGCACATTTTTCATTGTTCCGCAAGTTTCCCAATGCATCAGTCGAATTCCGGAATGTAAAAATGAGTCCGGTAAAAGGCTTTGATACCCTTAGCTTCACGCCTGAATACAGCCGCCATTTACTGGTAGCGGAAAACGTATTTATACAACTCAATTTATTCAGTATATTGAGTAAGGATTTCCGGATCACACAGATCGATATACAACATGGAGACATTCATATCCTTACCGATAAGAATAACCACCACAATTATCTGTTCTGGAAGACGACGCAGGGAGAGATGCGCAAAAATGCGTCTCCCGTAGAACTGGAAAATGTGCTGTTGACCCGGGTAAATGTATTTTATTCCCATAAACGAAGCAACCTGGTATTTTCAGTATTTGCGGAAAAAACCCGTTTCAGCGGTAGGTTCTCTACCCGTCAATATTCTTTGGATGCCAATGTTTCAGGAATAGTACGGCAACTTTCTGTCGGCGATGATTTGTTTATCCGTGACAAAACACTGGAATTATCCGGAAAGTTGGATGTAAACGATCAAATATTTTCTATACGTAAAGCAAATCTTGAGCTGGCTGAGACAAATATGGATGTATCAGGAGGATTTATGCTGGCTGATCCGGTCGATCTGGACCTGCATCTCGAGGGAAGGCGTTTGGAATATTCATCCCTGGCATCATTGCTTCCTGACAAATATGGAGCATGGTTACAAAATTATCCGGGAAAAGGAAACTGTCATTTTTCAGCAGATATTACCGGACCTGCCGGAAAAGGAAAGAAGCCGCATGTTGAGGCTCAATTCGGTATGGAACAGGCCAGCATCACCCATCGTGAAAGCCGGAATAAACTAACGGAGCTTGCTTTTTCCGGAACATTCACTACCGGTGACAGAAACCAAAGGGCTACTACCGTATTGACCATACAAAATTTCGGATGCAGGATCGGTAACGGAAAGCTGAATGGAAGCCTGACGGTCCGGGATTTCCGAAAGCCTTCCTTTGCTATAAAAGTAAGAGGAAACATGGATATGGAACAATTGACCCGTTTCATTCCGGCAAAACAGCTGACATCCGTGAAAGGGCTGGTTGATGGAAACCTGTCGGTGAACATGCGTTGGAAAAGGTTGTCCTTTCACCGGAAAAGCGATATGGAACAACTGGATGTTCGGGGAACCATACGGTTGGCACAAGTATCTATGCGCCTGAACCAATCATATCAACTGGAAAATATAAACGGCACTTTGACGTTCGATAAACACATCAGCACTAAAAATCTCTCTTTCATCCTGAATAAAAACGATTTTTCATTCAACGGGCAGTTTGAACGATTATTCCCTTATTTACTGGACAAAACAAAAACCATTGGCATCGAAGGGAAGGTAGTATCGAAAAATCTGGACGTGTTTTCGCTTTTACCATCCCCAACGACAAGCGCTTCCAAACAGGTTGTAAGCAGAAAAAACAGAGATACATTCCTGTTTCCGGACCATATTATTTTCAATACGTCTTTTTCTGCCGGAAACATACGTTACCGCAATTTTACGGCCACAGGACTGAATGCTTCACTGACCTATCAGCCGCGGTCTCTGGGTATCAAATCCATAAAATTTACCAGTATGGCCGGCCATTTTTCCGGAAACGGAGTATTGACCAATCGTTCCCCGGATAATTTACGTTTGTCCGGAAATCTGTTGTTTTCAGATGTGGATATCCGGAACGCATTTCAAACATTCGACCACTTTTCACAGGATGTCCTTCGTGCCGAACACATAAACGGGCGGTTATCGGGTGATTTTGATTACTCTATTGCCTGGGATGGAAAAATGAAGTTAAAACAGGATGAATTACAGGCACAGGGGGATCTGAGCCTGGCAGGAGGAGAATTGAGTCATTTTGAACCCATGAACAATCTGTCCCGCTTTATCGCATTGGAAGAGCTGCAAAACATCCGTTTCTCCACGCTTAAAACCCAGGTGTCCGTTAAAAACAAACATGTTTCCATTCCCATGACACAGATTGAATCTTCTGCTTTCAATATTTCCGGTTCCGGAGAACATTATTTCGACAATCACTATACTTACCGTGTTAAAATATTATTGTCGGAATTACTGGCGGCCAAGGCCAGAAAAAATAAAAAAGAGAACAGGGATCATGAATATGAAGAAGACGGAGGTAAACGGACTGCCATATACCTGAAACTAGAAGGACAAGGCTCCGATTTTAAAATTACTTACGACAAGCAGTCTGCAAAAGCTTCCGTTGCTGCCGACATAAAAAAAGAAAAGCAAACCTTAAAAAGCATATTACATCAGGAATTTGGCTGGTTCAAGAAAGACAGTACTCTTCAGGAAACGGTAAACCCTCCTGCTAACACAGGAAAACTTCGTTTTTCTTTCGAAGAAGAGGAAACTCCTGAACAGGAAAAGCCTGCTAAAAAAGCAAAACAAAAAAAGACAACAACCGAAGAAGAGAAAATAAAAATAGAATGGGAATAAACATGACGGAAGATTCTGTAATTCTCAATTCTTAATCTTATTTTTGCCGGAATATTTTATCAAAGAAAAACAACAATATTTATAATATGTATCGGACAAATACTTGTGGAGAATTAAATATCAGCCATGCAGGCCGGCAGGTAACTTTAGCAGGATGGATACAACGTATACGTGAATTAAGTGGTATGACTTTTATCGATTTGCGTGACCGTTACGGTATTACGCAACTGGTATTCACCGAAACCGGAAATGCGGCACTATATGCCGGGGCAAAAAAACTAGGACGTGAATTCGTCATTCAGGTAGAGGGCAAAGTGTCGGAGAGAAGTAGCAAAAACAGTAAAATTCCCACAGGTGATATAGAAATTATCGTGGAAAAGCTAACGGTACTAAATGCTGCTGTATTGCCTCCATTTACTATTGAAGACGAAACCGATGGCGGTGACGAGTTGCGGATGAAATACCGTTACCTGGATCTGCGCCGCAATGTGGTACGCAGCAATCTGGAATTGCGCCACCATCTGGCACAGGAGATACGCAAATACCTGGATAGCCAACAATTCCTTGAAGTGGAAACACCCGTGCTGATGAAATCCACCCCTGAAGGCGCCCGCGACTTTGTGGTTCCTTCCCGCATGAATCCCGGGACATTTTATGCACTCCCGCAATCGCCGCAGACATTCAAACAAATCCTGATGGTAGCCGGATTTGATAAATATTTCCAGATCGTAAAGTGCTTCCGCGATGAAGACCTTCGTGCAGACCGTCAGCCTGAATTTACACAGATCGACTGTGAAATGTCGTTTGTTACCCAGGATGATATCCTGAATACATTCGAAGGCATGGTCAAACACTTGTTCAAATCTGTGAAAGGGATCACATTCGACCAGCCTTTCCTGAGAATGAGCTTTGACGAAGCCATGACCCATTACGGCAACGATAAACCGGACCTGCGTTTCGACATGAAAATACATGAACTGACCTCCCTTGCCAAAGGAAAAGGCTTCGGTGTATTCGACAATGCGGAATATATCGGCGCCATATCGGCGCCCGGATGCTCGGGCTACACCAGAAAACAAACCGATGAACTGACCGCCTTTGTGAAACGTCCGCAGATCGGAGCACAGGGATTGATATATATAAAATTCAATGAAGACGGAAGTATCCAGTCATCCGTTGATAAATTCTTCACCCCGGACCAGCTAAAAGAATGGGGAAATGTACTGAATGCCCAACCCGGGGACCTGATGTTGCTGATGGCCGGTAAACGTAAAAAAACCCTGACCCAGTTAAGCGAATTACGGCTGGAAATGGGTACCCGTTGCGGATTAAGGGATAAAGATACTTTTGTTCCCTTGTGGGTCATTGACTTCCCTCTGTTGGAATGGGATGATGAAACACAACGTTTTTATGCCATGCATCATCCGTTCACATCACCCAAGCCGGAAGATATCCAATATTTTGACACCGATCCCGGAAAGATCCGTGCAAATGCTTATGACTGCGTGATCAATGGCGTAGAGCTGGGTGGCGGATCGATCCGTATCCATGACGAACAACTGCAACAAACCATGTTCCGCGTACTGGGTTTTACCCCTGAACAAGCCGAATACCAGTTCGGATTCCTGATGAATGCTTTCAAATATGGCGCCCCGCCACACGGAGGCATTGCTTTCGGCTTTGACCGTCTGGTTTCTATGTTTGCGGGATTTGATAGCATCCGCGATGTGATTGCTTTCCCCAAAAACAATGCAGGCCGCGATGTCATGATCGACAGTCCGGCACTGATCTCGGAAGAGCAATTGAAAGAATTGGGATTAACCATTCATCTACCAGAAAAAGAATAATCCGGATCATGTGAATTCTTTTATTCAGGATAAAAAAACGCTCCGGCAATATATCCGGCATCTGAAAAGTAATCTTTCTGAGGAAGAAAAAAGACAGAAATCTGTATTTATCTGGAAACAGATAGAAGAAAAAGAATGTTTCCGGAATGCGGGAGTATTATTGTTATACTGGTCTATGTCCGACGAGGTGGATACCCATGATTTTATCATGCGCTGGCATCAGGAAAAAAAAATCGTTCTTCCTATAATTGAAGAAAATAACCTGAAATTAAAATGGTTCACCGGAACAGATACATTACGAAAGCATACTGCACTGGATCTTTACGAGCCTGACGGAACCGGATATGTATCGCTCACGGATATCGATATGGCCATTATTCCGGGTATTGCATTCGACAAGAAATGCCACCGGATGGGACGGGGAAAAGGCTACTATGATCAACTCCTGGCGACATCTGATCTGTATAAAATAGGCGTGGGATTTGACTTCCAGTTGCTCGACCGGATCCCATTTGAAGAACACGATGTTTTGATGGATGAAATAATTGTTGGTTAACACTATTGACAATAAATAGTAGGTAAAGAATATATAATGTAGTTTTTCACATGATAAGGATTATATATCTTAAACCCAGACCCTGCTTTAACCTAGACAACTTATAATCCACCTGTCTTTAAATTAACACTTTACAAGTTTTTATAAACAATCTGTAATCTTTCATTTTCAATAATTACCTAATTTATAGCTTGGTATACAATAGACTAAATAAAATTTGCGGAGTTAGGATTCAATTAATAGCCTCTATGCTTTCCTTAAATAACCCGCATCATTATTTCTTATGTACATCGGCCACAGATATGATGTGAAAAGAATTTGACAATTTATACGAATTGGTAAGTAATCTTTTAGGACGCAATCCCCGTTGAACAGCTTTCAGGAATTTTATCGGCAGAAGAAAACAGTACAATCGATTGACATAAAGCAACGTTAGAATATTTTAAGTAATAAAAATATCATTATATAAATTTTGTATAAATTTATTAGACATATTCTATACATACAGGTATTTTTACATACCTCATAATACCATTTTATACCAAATTACTACCCCCATAATACCTTTTTTGAGCCCTTTACGAACCCTTTACAAAATAAATAAATCATTAATTTACAAATAATTAATCAATAAAAACCATTTTAGACGAATGAAATGAACCCTTTGTGAACCCTTTGCAATATTATTCTACATTTTTTGCAATGCCACCGTCATTCCCTTTAAGAGTATAATAAGTTCCTTTTCCTGTTATCCCTTGTTTTGTTACCCAAGGTTCTAATTGCCATAATATACGTGTAGCTGTTGTTTTGCTGACTTTTACGAGTGTTTGTATCTGAGAGTTATTAATACGTCCATTGGTAATCACATACTCTATAATTGGGATCAATCCTTCCGATAATCCTTCCGCTGCAAGTTGAGTACGGACATCCGCATAAAAAGTAAGCATAATGCCACTCAAATATTCGATACGCGGGGGCAATAATTTCTCATCAAGGGTCGACCGTATGATTTTTCTAAATCCCCTGCCCCATGCTTCAATATCACCGCAACGGAAAAGCGAATTGGCAATATCGGGATTATAGGGATGAGAAGGATGTTTTTGTAAAAGAGTGTTCAGTGTCCATTTTTCGGGAAGATGTCCTGCATTCCAGCAAACAAAACGGTCAGGGTAAACACTTATCTGTATCGGAGTGGGGTCGAAATAATCTTTATGGGCAATAGCGTTTAAAAAGGTTTCACGGATAGCAGCCAAAGGGAATGTCGGCGTTTCTTTTCGGGAAAAGCCATCATACGATATAGCATATGTAATGTACTTAGTGGTCAGCAAATCGGTTGCTTTTTCAATTTGTTCCATAACAGAGCCGTGTATCTCGTCCTGAAATGCAAGGTCATCATCCGTTCACCGAAAGAAACCTATTTTAATGTAAGCTCCTTGTACGTATTTCGGGGGTTGGGTGAAAAAGAAGGATTGCAGCACGCTTGAGCAATCCAGATTCCTCGTCTATCAAATGCAAATCGCGCAATAGATGTTCGGTACTGTCATTAAGCACATCTTCGTCAACCCTATGGCTTTGGGCAGCTTCTTTACGGAATCGTTGCAGAGCTATCAAAGATAGGTCGCTAATCGAAACATTCGGTATCGGAACACCATCCCAGCGTTTACCTGTACGCTTCAAAATAAACATATTGAGTGCAGCACCTTTCAGTTCCTGTTTGGTGCTCCCTACACGATAATGATATTGTCCCTTGTAATTGATAGGGTAAGAATATGGCGCGACAGAAATTTCAAGATATTCCTTTTTGGTTTCGGGGTCGGTTAATGTATTTACATCAGCAATTATACCAAGTGTATCCTGTATTTTGTTTGGAATATCTTCGGATAGTTTTTTGATTTTGCCTACTCCAATAATTTGTCCGTCGTCGTCAATTCCTATATATAGCTTTCCACCATCAGCATTAGCAAAGCCACATATCCATTTTAGATATTCATCACGCCAGGTTGCCTTATACTCAATATTTTGATTTTCCGACATATCATACTTATGTAGACAAAAGTACGAACTTATTTTTTGTAATCGATAAGTAATTTAAAGGGTAATTTGTTGGGATAATCCTTTTTAGGATAACAATTACTTCTGTTAAATTTATTCATTTCATTCATTATCAAGAAAGAACAAACATTTTCATTTTATATTAGGTTTTTGAATATAATTTGAATTTTTATAAAATTATATTTTTTGTTCCCTTTAATGGTGAAACCGTTATCCGCTTAAAAATAAAACCAATATTCATTACTTATATCATCAAATTATTATTAAATTTCGTATTCAGGAGGATTGGTTTTTTACTATATTTTAATCACGTGTTACATTTTTCTCCTTTTTAGTGACACTGAAACCTTTGATATCTATTTCTTCAAGAAGCAGGGTTTCTTCGGATAATTCGGTTTTTTTCGAAGATGGGGCTATCATATTATCGAGGCTAAATTTAAATGGAAGGGTATAACTTATTCTCACCGGTTTTCCATCTATTTTTCCAGGTGTCCAACTCGGTGATGAGTTAACTACCCGCAACGCTTCGGCATCAAGTACCGGATCTAAACTACCAACTATTTTTACATTACTGACGGAACCATCTTTCTCTATTAAAAATTCCACAAAAACGCGTCCGGTAATACCATCTTCCATTGCACTTACCATATAAATAGTATGATTAACTATGTATTCACGAAATCCCACTTCGGCAGGTTTATCATTAAACAATGGATTTTCATCTACATTGACTAACTTTTGCCCGCACTTGCAAGAAAACAGAAACAAAACAACAAGCGAAACGGACACAATGATCATCTTACGAAACATCTTCTTTACCATAATTTTGTCTCATTTAATATATGATGTTGTTTTTCAATAATATTGCGTTTATCAAATCACAAAGTTAACAATCGTCAGGATTCTTATTCCGATTGCAAATGAATAAAATCAATAAAATTCGCAGTTTTACGAACGAGCTCACACTAACCTTCCCGGCCGATCAGGTACAGGGTATATAAAATATAACCGAGAAGGAATATTCCAGCCTCCCACCTGTCCAGTCTTTTTTTCCTGCCGGTAAACATAGCCATAAAAAGGTAAACGGTTCCACCGATCAAAATATACAGGTCTGTATTGAATGCTGGATTGTATGATATGGGTCTGATGAATGAACTGACCGAAAGGATAAAAAAGATATTGAATATATTTGATCCTATAATATTCCCGATAGCAATATCACTGTTCTTTTTCACGGCCGCCACCACTGAAGTCACTAATTCCGGCAAAGATGTTCCGGCAGCGACAATCGTCAATCCGATAATCTTTTCGCTGACACCTAAAGCCGTTGCTATCTCCGTAGCACTGTTAACCACCAATTTCCCCCCGATGATCAAGCCTGCCAGGCCGATGACGATCAGGCCCCAGATTTTCAGATTGGACATTTCTACCTGGATGACTGCCTGTTCAACAGGTACGCTCCTCATCTGCCGGTATACATAATATAAAAAAGACACAAATAGAATAAACAATACAAGGCCATCAATCCGGGATAGAACCAATGGCTGATCCTGCATAAAAAAGTTATTGCACAGGAGAAATAGAAGGATTGCAGCCGCCAATGACATTGGTATCTCTTTCCAAACAGTACTTGATTGCACTACAATAGGAGAGATCAACCCTACGATACCTAAAATAGCATACAGGTTAAATATATTACTACCGATGATATTTCCGAAAACGATATCAGAATGCCCGTCGAAGGAAGCGAAAGAATTCACCACAAGTTCAGGAGCTGAAGTACCAAAGGCAACAATGGTCAATCCGATCGCCAGATCTGAAATATGATGTTTGCGGGCAAGGGATGAAGCACCGTCAACCAGCCAGTCGGCCCCCTTGATCAGGAGAAAAAATCCGATTAAAATAAGTACCAATGATATGAGCATACTGCAGTTTTTGTATTATTGGGTATTGAAAAGACCTGAAAAACGTGCAAAATTAAAAAAACATGAAACAATGCAACAATATGTAGTATATTTTGTCTGAATAAAAAATAAAGAACATACGCATCAAATTAATAGTTCCTTTACCTAAATAGGCTTTTTTTTTATACTTTTGGAGCTTACTTAATAAGACATAACATGGATAATAATAGCGCATTTGAAGAAATAGTCAATAAGGCAAAACAATGGCTTTCCGATGCATTTGACGAAAAAACACGGACACAGGTAAAAGATATGATAGATAACCATCCGGAGGAACTGACCGAATGTTTCTATAAAAGCCTGGAATTTGGGACCGGTGGCTTACGCGGATTGATGGGAGTTGGCACCAACCGGATGAATATATATACTGTAGGGATGGCAACACAGGGCCTATGCAATTACCTGAAGAAAAATTTCGCCGGATTACCGGATATTAAGGTTGCTGTAGCACATGACAGCAGGAATAACAGCCGGTTATTTGAGGAAACAACAGCCGGTATTTTTGCTGCTAACGGAATAAAAGTATATTTATTTGATGCTTTGCGTCCTACACCTGAATTGTCTTTCGCCGTACGTCACCTGGGATGCCAGAGTGGTGTCGTGATCACGGCTTCCCATAATCCGAAAGAATACAACGGGTATAAAGCTTATTGGGATGACGGTGCACAGGTCATTCCTCCACATGATACCGCCATTATCGAAGAAGTAGGAAAAACAACAATCGATTCGGTAAAATTTGACGGACCTAAAGAACTGATCATTAACATTGGTGAGGAAATAGACAAAGCCTATACCGACATGATCGTAAACCTGACTCTTTCTCAGGATGCTATCACCCGCAATAAGGACCTGAAAATTGTTTATACCCCCATTCACGGTACCGGTGTAATGTTGGTACCTATGACACTGAAAAAAAAGGGATTTACCAATATTTATCATATTCCCGAACAAGACGCTTCGGACGGGAACTTTCCAACCGTTAAATCGCCCAATCCCGAAGAACCGGCAGCTTTGAACCTGGCTATGCAAAAGGCAAAGGAAGTGGATGCCGATATCGTCATGGGAACTGACCCGGATGCAGACCGTGTAGGTATTGCTGTAAAAAACAGCAAAGGGGAATGGGAGATACTGAATGGCAACCAATCAGCTGCCATTTTGATCTATTACCTTATCAAACGCTGGAAAGAATCAGGGAAACTGAAAGGTAATGAATACATTGTAAAAACAATCGTCACTACTGAATTACTGGCTGAAATCGCAGCAAAAGATAATGTCCCCTGTTATGACGTGCTTACCGGATTCAAATGGATTGCCGACATCATACGTAAAAACGAAGGGAAATCGACTTTCATCGGAGGTGGGGAAGAAAGCTACGGATACCTTTGCAGTGAAGCCGTCCGGGATAAAGACGCCGTAATGTCCTGTGCCTATTTCGCCGAAATTGCCGCATGGGCCAAAGACCAGGGAAAAACATTGTTCGATATCCTTCTTGAAATATATACACAATATAGCTTTTACAAGGAAAAAGGCATTTCCGTCGTGAAGAATGGAAAATCCGGAGCAGAAGAAATTATGGCCATGATGG